>JAGGXT010000143.1 GCA_021162905.1 Candidatus Odinarchaeota archaeon
ACATTTCCTATTTCTAGTTTAAATCTTTTTTGTAAACTTTAATTTTAAAAAATAAAAACTCGTTTATGAAACACTTTTATATACTAGAATTGAAATCCTTAAAGAAAGTTGGTATAACATAACTCATTCACTAAATTATTTTATATAAAAAATTTAGCTAAAACATTATGTTGAACTATCTGATGATATGAATGAGGTTATGTAATATGCCTAAAGAGAAAAAAAATAGCAATGAGGAACAAGAACTTAGTCAAGGGGGCGCTTTAGGACTTTATGTCCCTCGAAATACAATTCTTCATAGATTGGATCCTAGGTCAAAATTCTATCTCTTTGTCGTCATTCTGCTTACATCAGCTATAATGAGGGAAGAGATTCGGCTTACGGGCCTCATATTCTTCATTCTGTTTATATTAGTACTGGTAGCTCGTATGTCTCTTAAGATGTACGTGCTTTTATTTAACTATACCTGGATTATCTTCGTAGCAAATATCATAGTTTGGCCTCAATATCCTCAGTATAAAGTAGGTCGTATTATTTTGGAAGTACCATTTTTTGGATGGACGTTTACTGAAATCGGTCTGATGGTAGCTATTAGTCGCTTCTTCTTGATAGTAAATCCAATCATTGTAATGTTCATTCTATTTACTACAACTAAACCTCGAGACTTCGCTCAAGGAGTGATGCGTCTTAAGTTACCATATAAGTTTGGATACATATTCATGTTAGGCCTTAGGTTCATGCCAGTAATAACAAAAGAAATAACCGAAATAACAGAAGCTCAGATGAGTCGTGGCTTAGAGTTGCAAAAAGGGAATTTGATAAATAAGCTTAAAAATTATGTCCCTATATTTGTTCCAATGCTCATACGAATGATTAAAATGTCTGTACAACTGGGTATGAGCATGGAAAGTAGAGGTTTTGGAGCACTTAAGAAGAGAACTTTTCTTTATGAACTAAAGTTCTCTTTACGAGATTGGCTATGGGTGGCTCTTTGGACTATATGGTTCGGAATTATAATATATTTAAGAGTCATATATGGAATCGGTGCTTATCCTGTACCAATACGTGAGGGTCTTCTTCCACCAATAATTCCTTATTGGCCATACGTACCGTACTTAACTGAGTTCATCAATTATCTATTTGATCTTATAGGTTTGCATTTGTGGTGAATCTAAGTTACTCATACTCCACAAATAAGATTGATAAAATATCATTTGGTGAAATAATATGGGCATTGTTGAAATAGAAAATCTCTGGTACAAATATCGAGGACTTGAAGAATGGGTTCTTAAGGATATAAATCTAGATGTAAAAGAAGGTGAATTTATCATAATAATGGGCCCAAGTGGTTGTGGTAAGTCGACACTCTGCTACACGTTAAATGGAATCGTTCCTAAACTTTTTCATGGAGAGATGAAGGGTATTGTAATTGTAGATGGTCGTGATGTATCAAAATATACAATCGCAGAAATGTCAACTATTGTTGGGATGGTATTTCAAAATCCTGAGACGCAAATAACCTCTCTAACTGTTGAAGACGAAATAGCATTCGCTCCTGAGAATTTTGCTTTGCCACGCGAAGAAATAAAGCGGCGTGTGGATGAAATTCTCGAGTTCCTTGGAATGACAGATTTAAGATATAGAAATCCATATGCTTTAAGTGGTGGGCAAAAACAAGCATTGGCTATAGCAGCCGTACTTGCTTTGAAACCAAAGGTTCTCGTACTAGATGAACCCACATCGATGTTAGATCCTGTAGGACAAAAGATAGTCTCTGACATTATTGCCAGGTTAAATAGAGAACTGAATATGACAATAATTGCCGTAGACCATCGAGTTGAGTGGGCAGCTGAGCATGCTGATAGAATAGTTATAATGAACGAAGGTGAAATTGTACTGGAGGGTAAACCAGAAGAAGTATTTGATAGGAAAGAGGATGTTATAAAAATAGGATTTCGCCCACCACAAGTGACTGAAGCTGCGTACTACATAGAAGATATGTGTCATTTAAATGCTCCCAAGCCTTACCCAGTAACCTTAACAGAAGCTGAAAAATGGTATAGACAGCTGATTAATAAATATAAATGGGGTGGCAAGGATGAACGAGAGGGATGAACCAATAATTAAGGTTGAAGATGTTTGGTTTACATATAAAGGCAATATACAAGCTCTTAGAGGAATATCCCTCGAAATACGAAAAGGTGAATATATAGGTCTTTTAGGTCAAAATGGATCAGGGAAAACAACTCTTGCAAAGCATTTAAATGGATTACTAAAACCCACAAAAGGAAAGGTGTATGTTTTTGGGCTTGATACAACTAAAGCAAGTGTTGCTGAACTTTCTAATTATGTTGGCTATGTATTCCAAAATCCGGATCATATGCTTTTCGGCAAGACAATATTCGAAGAAGTATCCTTCGGATTAAAAAATAAAGGTGTCCCCAAAGAAGAATGGGAAGAACGTGTTAAAAAGGTATTAGCTGACTTAGATATGAGCGACGTTCCTTTAACGAAATCTCCTCATTTTCTCAGTCTTGGCCAAAGACATCGAGTAGCAATAGCTGATGTGCTTGTATTAAACCCTGAGGTATTAATTTTAGATGAACCAACGACTGGTTTAGATTATAAACGCTGTCATCAGCTTATGCGTACTATCACAAAATTGAATAAGGAATTAGGAAAGACAATAATCGTTATATCGCATGACATTGCTCTTCTTGCTGAGTATGTTGACCGAATTATAATTCTTAAAGATGGAAAAGTACTTGCTGATGGGGGAACACGAGAGATTCTCTCTCAGCCAGATTTACTCATTCAAAGTAATTTAATACCGCCTCAAATAACTCTCTTAGCTCAAAAGCTAAGCGATATCGGTGTACCTAGAGATATTATAAAATCTGATGAATTAAGTCATTATGTTTGCAACCAAATAATTACAAAGGATAAATAAATATTTTCTTAATTAACTTTATTTTTATTCTTTCAAATTATTTCTCTTTATTTAAATGGTCTCTTTAGGAATTTATAAATATCTCCTATTTTTTCATTTTTTATTAAATGGTCTTATACCTGGAATAATTAATAAAATTAAGAGGATGTGTGAACCTTGCAATTGGACCCAAGTATGATGTTTCTATTAGTTTTAGGAATCATAATACTCGTAGTCGGCCTCGTACTGAAATTCGGTATGAAAAAGAACTTCGGCATGTTGCTCTTGGTGGTTGGTATAGGTTGGCTTATAACTTTTGTTTTCTACTTTGCACTCGTTGCAGCAGGAGTCTATGGACTACAGGGTGCTGCTGGCGGCTATGCCAATAATATAATTGGTGCAATATTATTTATAGTAGGTATTGTAGGCATTATTTACTTTGTTAAAATGAAGGGTGGAGCTGGAGGTGCATAAAATGAGTGAAAGTGTTGAAGAGCAGAAAAAGATGGGCGAAAAGATAATAGCTATTGTCATTGCAGTGGCTGTTATAGCATTTGCAGTATATGGAGCATGGGACTTTGCAACACATGGTTTCGGATGGTCGTTTGGAGCATTTATACTTAGCATAATAGCAATTATTCTTCCAATAAGTGCAATTCTCTGGATACTTGGAACAATTTTCTTCTTCATGGAGTTAGCTGGTTATACATTTACATTCCCAAAGTTTAAGATTATTCGTCAAAGGATAAAATGGGACAGTATGGATGTTGCAATTGCTGGTCTAGTTGCTGCTGTATACGGTGGAGGGCTAGCTGCTACGGGAGGTCTAGTTATAATCCCTGGCGCCACTTGGATTAGACCTGCCAACTCACTAACACCAGTATTCGGAGTTTTGTTTGGAATCCCTGGAGCCTTGGGCACCGCTATTGGTAACTTTATTGCTGACAGTCTTGCTGGTTACTTAGGTCTTGGAAGCTTAGGAGGTTTTGTTGGCAACTTCTTATTAGCTTACATACCATATAAGTTTATGACTGATCACTCATTAAGAACTGGTAGATCATGGGCAGAGTTCTACCTCTGGGGCGTATTAATTAATAGCATATGGTGCTCTGCGTATATAAGCTTCACAGTATACATCTTGCTACAATTAGGTTTAACTGGTGTTCCATTCGAGGTCATCTGGGGCTGGTTCTTCCCATTCGTTATTGTAAACAATTCCATAGTAACAGCGTTTATCTCAGGAATCTTGATATACATATTAGAACCAATAGTTAAACAATGGGGTCTCTTCTGGCAAGATAGAATCGAATTTATTGAGTAAAATAAACTCTTGCCATCTCTCTTTTTATTTTTATTTTGCTAGTTTTAAACTGATATTGAAATTGTTATTCAATTTGCTCCTAATTATTACCAATTTATGTTATTTTTCTTGAGATAATTAGAGCTAAATTAATTAACAGTCAAAAGTTAGATATAATAAAGTCACTAGTCCAAAAATTGATTGTTGTTGGGGTATTTTTATGACGGAAGAAGAATGGCCTATCCTTTCTAAATCAGCTTGGATCGAAGATGATACCTTAATCATTGTTGATGAAACAAAATTACCTTTCAAATTAGAATATATTAAAGGATCAAGCTATCATGATGCAGTTCGCGCAATAAAGGAGATGAGAACAAGAGCAGCTGGACAGTTATACACGGTATTATATGCGATGCTTCTAACCGCTAGAAAGAATAAAAATAAGAAGCCGGAAGAGATACTAAAAATTTTAAAAGAAGCTGCTGACGCCCTAGGTAATGCTCGTCCAACATTTCCACTAAAAGCAATATCACATTCTATCTATAAATATGCTTTAGAAGCTTATAATGGAGGAAAGGATGTTGTAGAAGCTGTTGAACATATTGTAGCGGCAACCATAAAAAAGCATGAAGAAAGAATAATGAAAATAGCTCAAAATGCATCACAATTGATTAAAGATGGTGATACAGTACTGACACATTGCAATATAAGTGGCATACTCGTTCTTATAGCACGAGAATGTAGAAAACAGGGTAAGAACGTTAAATTTATTGCAACGGAAACTCGTCCATATCTCCAGGGTGCGAGATTAACAGCATGGGAGTTAAAGCAAGATGGATTCTCAGTAACCCTAATAACAGATAATGCCGTTGCCTATGTTATGTGGAAAAAGATGGTTGATTTAGTGATTGTTGGAGCCGATAGATGTGCCCTAAATGGTGATATTGCAAATAAAATAGGAACTTACCAGATCGCTATGGCAGCGTTCGAACACAATGTCCCATTTTACGTTATTGCTTGGCCTGACCCAGCAATTCCAACTGGAAAAGATATAACCATAGAAGAGAGAGACCCTAATGAGGTTTTGTATTATCAGAATATAAGATTAGCACCAGAGGGTGTGAATGCGTATTATCCAGCATTTGACGTAACTCCCGCAAAATATATCTCGGGTATAATAACTCCTGAGGGAATTTACAGCCCACGCGTAATTCATTTGTACATTAATAAAATTAGCTTAAGGAGGTTTTTTGATGCATCCGATTGAAAAAGAATTTGAAGAAAGATATGGAATTCAAATGCCTACTTTGCTGAAAAGAACTGTATGGTATGAAGACGGCATAGTTAAAATGTTAGACAGAAGGCAACTTCCTGATAAAATAATCTATCTTGAATTATCAACATATGAAGAAGTTGCTAAAGCAATAGAAGATATGGCAATTCAAGGAGCAACAGCTATCGCTAGAGCCGCTGGGTATGGTATGGTTCTCGCAGTTGAAAAAAATATGAATAAACCTATTGATGATTTTAAAAAAGCCTTGGATAAAGCAGCAGCCAGATTAAAACAAACAAGACCTACCGGGTCTGAATTAGTACCATTAGTTGATAAAATGTACAAAATGGCAATCGAAAGTCTGGAAAAGGGCGAAGACGTCATAGACAAGATGGTACACTTTCTAATATCTCATTGGGCTAATATTCTAAAAATAGGAATGCTAACTGGCCAAAATGCTAGCAAGCTTATAGATGATGGTGATACGGTGCTGACACATTGTTGGGGCGGGCCTGCTGTAGCGTTCATGCTTCTAGAGGCTATAAAACAAGGAAAACAAGTCAAAGTCGTTAATACAGAAACTCGTCCATATCTTCAAGGCGCAAGACTGACTTCCCTCACTCTAAAAGAATGTAATATAAAAAGCACACTCGTCACAGATAACATGCCCGGCTATCTTATGTGGAAGGGTATTATAAAGAAAGTTTTCACAGCAGCCGATAGAATAGCCTTAGATGGATCAATAGCCAACAAAATCGGAACTTATCTATATGCAATTGCTGCCCGCCATAACGGAGTACCGTTTTATATACTGGGTTATGAGGGTCCAGACCCCAATACTCCTACTATAAATGATATACCAATTGAGGAGCGAAATCCAGAGGAAATATTCTACATTCGCGGAATTAGAGTGGCTCCCGAAGGCATAAATGGATATTATCCAGCATTTGATATAGTCCCTCCAAAATATATCGATGCCATCATTACATGGAATGGAATCTATCCCCCCCAAAATATACGAGAGGCCCTAAAACAAGAGATCCCTCAATTTTATTAAATATGAAAAATGGTGAAATTTGATGTTTCCAAAGGTCCATATGTTTCCTGATAAAATCGGATGGAAAGCCCTAGGAATATCTTCTCCAGAAGATGTCGGAAAATTTGCCCTGGTTCCTGGTGATCCAAAAAGAGTAGAGAAAATCATACAAAATCTTAACGATGTAGCTAAATTGGGGGAAGTAAGAGAACATGTCGCCTATATAGGATATTACAATGACATAAAAATAACTGTGGTTTCATCTGGCATGGGGACCCCTAATGCCGCTCTCACTGTAGAAGGTCTCCATATAGCTGGTGTGAAAATAATTATCAGAGTTGGTACAGCAGGCGCTTTACAAAAGGAAATTAATATAGGAGACCTAATAATCCCAATAGCAGCAATTAGAGGGGATGGTGTCACAAGGGAATATGTCCCATATAAATACCCTGCCGTTGCAGACATAGACGTCGTAAATGCACTATACGATGCTTCAAAAAATTACAATATTCCAGTGCATCGTGGCATCGTATGGACGCATGATGCATTATTCATGGAATCTAGAAAACGTGTGGAGTTTTGGAGTAAAACTGGTGCATTAGGAACTGAAATGGAATGCTCCGCAATATTCACAGTTGCTCGACTTAGAGGAATAAAAGCTGGGGCTATACTGGCCGTCGATGGCAATTTAATGAGAGGAGAGCAATTTAGTGGTCACGGAAGTGAAAAGTTAAATGAGTCAATAAACGCGGAAATAAAGATTGCTCTTGATGCTGTAGTATCCCTTGCTAAGAATATAGAAAAATAACATTATTTCTTTTTATTATTCATTCTTTATGATATTTCCGCAATATGCACAACATATAGGCATGCTGAAAAATTCTGCACCGCAATTAGGGCATCTTAAAATTATGAGCTTTTCACTTTTTTCTTCTCTCTTTGACATTCTTTCTTTCATCTTTCTAATCAATCGCATACTAAAAATACTGGGAATTGTTGATGCATAGAATACTATCACACTTAAAATAAATTTTTTCACCGAAATCATATAAACCCCATAGTAAACCACTCTATCACTTGATACTGCAAATAAATCAACAGTTAGTACAATTAGTAAATTAACGTTCAACAATATGAATTCTCCTACTATTAGAAGAACCCCCACAAGAACGCCCGCAAGGGTTCCACATGAAAAACATTCATGAGAATTGCTCAAAAATATACCCACTATCGCACCAGAAAATAATATCATAAACACTGGTAAGACTAATGGTCTAAGCATCAGTAGCATAGGAAGAGTAACAATTACCTCTAACACCGAATAGAAGCCTACTAAAATTCCAAACTTTGAATATAAGGGATAGCATAAACTCGCATAACTCCATAAGAATATATACGTTAAAAAGACTAAAAGGGCAATTTGCAGGAGAGCACATATAAGCACTCTATACCTTCCCATAATAATTCACCAATTGATGATAAATACTTGCATTATGAACTTGTACCCATAAATATGTATCAACAAAAATAATAAGGTAAAACCTACAGCCGCTAGGATTAAAATCGTATCCTTAAATTCAGCCTTTATCGGATAAAGAAATCTACGCCTCCTTCTAAATCTTTCCTCCCGATTCCTGATAGCCATATTTATCTCATGCCATCTTACAACGATCCATTTTAATAAAGTAATTAGCATAATAAAATGCCTTCTAACCCTCAAAAAATCAAAATGTCCCTTATCACTATAACTTTTATTTATAAGAGATACTCTCTTTACCTCGCTGTAAAACTCTTGAAATAATCTGAATCCTATTGTAACCAGATTAACAACCACTAGGGGGATCCCTATTCTCATTAGCGTAATTTCTAAATCCTCAATCTTCGTAACTGAGAGAAAGAGCATGATCGAAAAAATAATTATAGTGGTCCTCAAAGCAACAATCAAAGCAAATATAAACTCCTCATAATAAATTCTAAGCACTGTTCCTCTCAGAAAAGGAAGACCTAATACAATAATCTCCACCCTACCATTCGGTATCAGAATGAGCAAAATTACTATCGATATAAAAAGCTTTACTAATTCCCCCATTCTGAAACGTAAATAGCTAAATATCCCCTCTAACCTTAAAAACAAAACCTCAGACGAGAGCAATATCACTAACCACATAGGATTACTAAATATAAAAACCCACAATATTATACATAACAGCCAAATAAACTTAGCACGCGGATCCATTCTATGAAATATTGTTTCCTTTTCGTATATGAAAAAAGAAAACGATTTCACACCCAAATCCTCCTAAAATAATTCACTGCCTCATCTACTGAAAGAAAACATTTGCCAAATGCTCTTAATGAAAAAAACGTAATTTGAGGTGCAGTTAAGTTCAACTCTTTAAGAGTATCAAAACGAGAAAAGATAACCTCAGGCGGTCCATCCATAAAAATTCTACCATCATGTAAAACTATTACTCGCGTTGCATATTCCGCCGCTAGCCACATTTCATTTGTGGAAAAAATCAAGATTCCCTCTTGCCCTGTGCATCTTACCCTTAGAAAATTCATAATCCTCTTAATCTCACTATGCATGAGCCCTACCATCGGTTCGTCAATTATCACAATGTCTGGATCCCTAACAAGAGCCATTGCCAAAGCTACACGTTTCCTATCAGAAATTGTTAAATTGTCTATATCCTCGTCAGCCAACGCCAATATACCAAGCATATCCATAACATATCTAACCCTCTCCTCCTTTTTCTGCCTCGAAATGTTTAATCCCTCAAGAGCAAATAAAAGCATCTTCTTTACAGTCGTAAATAATAACTGCTCCCCTGGATCTTGAAAAACATATCCAATATAGCTCTTCTTATTAGAAGCATTAACGCAAAAGTAAACATCACCACGTCTTGGCTTAAGAAGCCCTCCCATTATCATGAGTAACGTACTCTTGCCAGAACCATTACTCCCAATTACCGCAACAATCTCGCCTCCAGAAACTTGTAAATTTATATCTTTAAGTACAAAATCCCTTCTATCATAACTGTGCCAAACATTAGATAGCATTATTATAGGATTGCTACTCTTCCTTGCCCCACTCTCTTTGTTCATTATACTAGCCCTTTCACCTAAAGAAACACTAGTACCAAATCTACTAAGTGCACCATCAACAGAAACAGGATACGGTCCGCTTTGCCCAATTTTATAGAAAAACTCCGCAACTTGCGGCACTCTCAGACCCTTACTAGTGAAAAACTCTAAATCCCTCAACTCAATAGGCTCCTCGTCTAAAACAACAACTCCCTTGTCCAAAACAATAAGCCTATCAACATGCTCAACAATACCTTCAAGGTTCTTTCCCGTCACTATCACCGTCGTGCCAAACTCTCTATTCATAAAATCCACTAATTCAAAAACCCTACACCTCCAAATTGGATCCAAATCAATAAATACATCATCCAAAATCAAAACCCTAGGCTCCATCACTAACACAGACGCTAACGCTAAAAGCCTCCTCTGCCCAACACTTAACTCATAAACACTCTTCTTCCTAAGACCATAAAGCCCAACAGCTCTCAAATAATAAAAAACCCGCCTCTCTATTTCAGCCCTCTCTAACCCCCTTCCTTCCAAACCAAACGATGCCTCTAACTCCACTGTCGTCCTAAATAACATTCTTCCCAAATCCTGAAAAACCAGCCCAACCAAATCCCCCAGTAGAACTCCTCCTACCCTTACACCATCAACTAAAACGTCACCCTTAAACTCATCAACATCCTCAACCCACGGCACTAATCCCTTAACCAAATGACAAATTGTGCTTTTCCCACAACCACTAGACCCCACCAACCCAACTCTCTCCCCCTCCCTAATATCAAAACTTACACCCCTAAGAACATAATCGTACCCCTTCCTATACCTAATCCACACATCCCTCAACGAAATTATCTTGCCCATTCACCAAAACGACTCCTTACAACAAATACTCCTGATCAACCTTTCTTCTTAACACATAGTTATATAACAATTATTGTTAACCCATGATACCCATCTAAACGATTATCTACATGATTGATGCAATATCAGACCTTTAATAATTTTTAGAACATTTTTCCTCCTTTTTTGCATAAAGATTTCTTTTAATTATGCTGTGCCACAACCTAGAAACTAGTGACTTCTGAAAAACTAAAATATTGCTATAAGGAAAAGTAATTTTAGATGAATTCTGGATACTTGTATTACTGGTATTATTTCAACCATCACTTCACGTATAGTAAATCAGACTCTTATTATAATGAGAAGCAAAAGTAACAAAGATGAAGAGTCATGTCTGCTAAGAGTGTATTCGCATCAATTATTGGTTTTGCCAGCATGGAGTTGTACTTATCTATAGAACTGGCACCACCACCGCCAGGGGAGCCGGCGCCGCCCATGTATTACTTTCTTTATATTATTGTTCCGTTATACGTCATTATCATTACTGTGCTATTTGTTCTGCCTATTCTCTGGTCGAAGATAAAGAAAAACCTCAAGAGAGGTCTTCTCATGATGATCCTAGTCATGTTAATATACTATGCAATGGCCACCGTATACCTGTACGTTAACTACAACATATTGTTCCTCCCATAAACAGCAATATGCATTAATTCAATACACGCTATCCGATAAATTATATCGCTCCAAGCAAATCCAGATCCGGTCTATTCCAATTTCCTAAATCCCGTAATGCCCCGTAATTTCAATCATTTAAGAGAAAGGAAAAAATACCACATACTATCCGAATATAAGTTAACAACGTGTCATGCTGTAACTTTCAGAAGATATAGATAGTATGTTAGTAAAGTTGTTAATTTGAGACTTTCAGCAAGTATAATAATTTCAGATAAACCGTCGTTATCGAGATCCCTATAGATTACACCTCTGACTTCTATGTAACTATCTACGTACGTTCTACTAAGCTCAACTCCCTTACTGTTAAGAATTATTGTAAATGTACTAACTTTATCTGTTGAACCATACATTTTGCCCATTGTTGCAATTGCGACCACTTCCTTATGATTATCACCATTAATATTCATCACTTCTATTGACGCCCAATCAACCGAAACTGACCTTTCTTTAAATACGTGAACATCATCACTAGCGTTTTGTGATAAAAATTCGTCTACGTCTACAGAATATGTGTGCAGCATGGTTCCATCTAGTGATGAAAGATAATACAATGTTGTATTAAATCCACCTACAAGCTCCGCAACCCCGTCATTGTCCAAATCACATATGGCTACAGGAAACATTAAAAGTCTTTTGCTCCATAGTATTTCTCCTGTCTTACCATTAATAACATAAACATTCTCGTCAGTCTCTAAAAGGATACCTACCTCGTCCTCTCTAATTGTAAAAAGCTGAAAGTTGTAAAAACCATTACTGGGTATATACACGTTCCAGAGAAGATTTGGTTTATCAGCTACGCTTATACATCCAATGCGGATGGTAGTTTGCTTTGTAGTTAAATTTGCATAAGAAATAGCAAAGAAAATATCATCCAACCCATCGTTGTCTACATCCATTTTTTCAACCGCTAGATGAGTATAATCATTAATATCTTTAGGCAGAATGGGAAACTCCCAATATATCGTTCCATTTTCGAGCGAATAGCTTCGAAACACATATGCATCGGCAACGACAACTTCTGTATTTAAGATAAAAAGTTCTGCTGATGGCGCGTCAGTAATGTTAATGCTACGAAGCCACATCACTGAACCAGTTTTACAGTCAATAGCAACCAGAAGTTTTTCAAAAAGAATAACCAGATCTAACACATTATCTTCGTTTATATCGACGGTTTTGTATTTGAAAATTCCGGGAATTTCTGTTGTGTTTAATTCACTTATCCATAAAACTGCAGAACTGGGCCATGAGACGCATGTAAATTTGATAATATAATAAGTATTATTTTCTGAGGATGCCTTTGCTTTGTCCATAAAGATTAGTTCAAAAATACCATCCGAATCTATGTCAATCGCTTGAACGAGTAGGTGAGGTGAATAAGCCTTTCCGATATATTCAGAAATATTGAATGCTTTAATTAACCCTCCCGTAGAATTTAGAATCACTATCTTTTGAAAACGAGTTGTTTCCGTTACTATGTTCTCCAGAACTATAATCTCGCTATAGTCGTCACTATTTATATCCCCTACAAAAACTATGCTGGACCAACCTGGAAGGGTTCTCTGCCAATTTATTTGATAATTCAAATGTGATAAGGCAGCAGAATGATCAAAGACTTGAGAGTAAAGAGAAATTAATAGAAATATTAGAGAGCTTAAAACAAATACGATGATTCCTAGCGCAAAATATTTCCTCCGCCTAGAATATAATAATATACTAATTCTCATTTACTTATAACCT
>JAGGXT010000325.1 GCA_021162905.1 Candidatus Odinarchaeota archaeon
AAAAAATGCAATTTTTATCGGAGAAAAGAATATAATTATTTAATTATTTTATTTTCTAAATATATACTATCTTGAGGTGTTCATTTTGATCTTGACACACGATGTTATTCTGGACTACATTAAGAGGGGGATCATTAAAATAGAACCTTTTTCTCCAGACCAAGTTGGCCCTGCTTCAATAGATTTGACACTCGGGAATGTTTTTAGAGTTTTTAATGAGGATATAGATATACTTCATATAAACACCGATGATATCGACGTATCAAAAATTGGAAGATTAGTTGAGATTAAAGATGGTGAGTGCCTTATTTTGAAGCCAGGGCAATTAGTTTTAGGAGTAACTAGAGAGAGAATATATCTTCCGCCAAATATTGCTGGATGGCTTACTGGAAGGAGTAGATTTGCAAGAGTAGGATTGATGGTACATGTGACAGCTAGCTTTGTTCAACCAAATAGTATGAATCGCCAAGTCTTAGAGATAATTAATGCGAGCCATTTTAGAATAGCACTTTACCCAGGAGTTAGAGTTTGTCAGCTGATACTCGAAGAAACTAAGGGAGAAACTACATTGGGTGGAAAGTTTAAATATCAACTTGAGCCATAGTAGCTATAACTCCAAGCAACCTCAATAATTTTCCTTTTCTTATAAGAAATTATATTCCTGACAAGTTGCTCAATGGCAGTATGGAATTTCTCTTTTTCTTTATCATAAATTTCATAATAAAGGAAGCTAGTTGGTTTGAATGTCTTCCTTATTTCGTTTTTAGATATTGATTTTTTTCCTGAAGTATGATCTAGTTTTGCAATTACTAGAATTAAAGGATCATTACTATGTATTATGTTAGGCAAGTTATTTCTTAAAAGTGGTAACCATATTTCTCTTATTTCTTTTAGGGAACTAGGGTCTCTTTTGTTAAACATCAATATAGCAGCTGATGCCCCTTTTAATAGGATATCAACAATAGATCTAAAATGGGAACGCCCACTGATATCCCAGAATTGAAGAAGAACCGTATGATTATCGACTAAAACCTTTTTTGTGAAAAACTCAACACCTATCGTAGGAGTAATTGAATCTATAGTTCCCTCTTCGCCAACGTAATTCTTTAATAGTTTCGTCTTTCCAGTTTTTGATTTTCCTAATACCACAATTTTGAATATATATTCAAAGAGATCATTAGCACTCAATCATAGCACCCAAAAATAAGAAAAAAATAAGATATAAAAATTACTAAAAAATGAGTTATTTAATCATTCCTCTGGAGAACTTAGGGTCTTCTTTCCAATGTAACCAAAAATCGCTCCGCCTATTGCTGCACCTATGAGTAATTGAATATTAAATATGTTAATAGCTCTTGTAGCAACTAAAACTAATGCGTACATGAGTTCAATTTCCTTGTTTTCAATGGCTATATATAAGGCTAAGAGATAATTAGACATCGGAACAAGTATACCGAGTATTGCTGAAGAGAGTGCGCCACTAAATACTCCACGCGATACGAGTCCTGCAGCAATAACAGCTAATGCTAGACCATAAATTTCATTTATAGGATACGCTATGAATCCAGCTATAAAGCCAACAGCTAATCCAGCTAATCCGCTTTTAAAACCCATTTTCAGACACCTTTAACCTTTTCTCTTTTTTAGAGCAAGGTATACTACTACTAAGGCAACAAAGACAATGTCTAAAGATAGCAATGTAGTATCGTCAACATCAAACATTCTTGCTAGGGTACTCCTTCCGCCAAGACGTACGCTTCCTGGATCTATTAGATTTGCAACTATATCTACGGTTACTTGATACGAGACAGGAAACGTGGCATTAATATCCCCAGGTGCTGTTGTAGTGCCAGAAGCATCTACATCAGCCACTCCTTTTACTAACCAACCACTCGCTTTTTCATAGTATCCCTTTAAGGTGAAGTATATACTCTCTATAACTTGTTTAATTGTCTTTATTTCCTCTGGTTTGGCATCTTTAAAGATTTGCTCAGTGACATTAAATCCTAATTGATCATAGACTTCTTGAAATAGTTCGGTTAAATTATGGTAGTCTAACTCTACAACCCATACGTCGTAGCTTTCCTCAGCAACTTCTAGTGTGCTAGAGCTTACCACAGTTGCAGCTAATTCAAGCCCTTTATTAGCAGTTACATTCCAGAAACCATAAGTTATTTTTGATCCTATGTCTACATTTTTTGGAATGTAAAATATATTATAGACGTAGAAGTTTTCATTTATTTCTCCCGCAGAGATTTTCTGCATCATCTTTTTCATAGCGTCTTCCATGTTCTCTCCTTGAAGCTCTTCCAGTGATATATTAGCGAAATAGGCTTCACGTGTATTCTCTTTGATGAAAAACAGAGGCGGTATTGGAATACTCATATTTCTATAATCTTCTTCAGGGGTTTCATTGTAACAATATGAGTATGTATTGTATGAAAAATTCAAAATTCCAGACCATTTAACAAAATCTAAGTTCAAACGTTCACTTAAAAGCTTTAATTTTGCATCAATGCTAGCATTAAATTGCATAAGTAATTCGTTATTACTTTCATTAACAATGGTAACCTGAATTAGGCCATCCAAGACATATGTTGCTCCATTTGGATTAAAAACCGAAGAATCGTATATCTCTTGAGCACTTACATAGGTAATTGATTGAAAGAATAATAACGTAACAATAAAAAGGATTATTAATTTTTTCAAAGCACTTCCTCCATTATATTAATTTTCTCTATAAAAGTATTATAGTGGAAGATCGCTAATAAAAGTTATCATTTTCTAGATACTATTACAAGTACAAGGTGTAAAGATAAACTTGAAATATAACTATTGCCTAATTTAATTCATAAATCGAGTTAGGGTTACTTGAGGGTCCTAAATGGATTTTGAGAATTTTCTAAATTCTGAAATTAAAGAAAACCAAGTTGGAATTGTTTGGCTTAATAAATATAGCTCAATCTTATTAAAGACACGAGAAAATCTTATACTCTTCGATCCTATGGGTATAAGTAACGATATTCTAGCCAAATTGAATATTACAATTCTTATAATCTCACATGAGCACTTTGACCATCTAGATAGGGCCAACCTCTCGTATATACTCTCAAAACAGCTACCCCATGTTTTAGCAACACCACCACCTAGTAGATGGGCTCGTGGATTTATTAAAGATCAGAAATTTTTACATGTTGTCAAACCAGGAGATACTCTTAATTTAAATAATATCACAATCGAAATTTTTCCTGGGAACCATCCATGCGGCGTTCCAGCCACATTCCTAATTAAGACTGAAGATGATATTAGAATCTATCACGCTATTGATTCAACGATTTTTGATGATATGAAAAAACTACAATCAAGGAATATAGACATAGCTATTTTACCAATAGGAATTGCTCCGGGTACGTCACCTAGTATAGCAAAGGAAATGACAAAAATTATTAAACCTAGAATTGTCATACCACACCATGCCGTAGAGGGATTCCTAGAGTTTAAGGAATTGGTTGAAAAAGAAATAGCCGATGTTAGTGTTGCCATTCTAAAACAAATGGAGCCATATATTTATAAAAAAGAATAGAATAATATAATGAGCACTAATGGTTTAAAAATAGGCAACCTCGGAGTAGAGGGTTCAGTATGAAGTTTAAAAAAGTCGGTATAGCCTTAAAGCCAGGAATACACAAATCGGAGATCGTTCATAAGATAATTAATTTCTTAATAAGTAAAGGAATGGATGTTTATGTTGATCCAGGAACCGATGTTGAAATAAAGCTTGGTGAAAAACGACTAGTAAAGGACATGGACGATGTTGATTTTATAATTTCATTGGGCGGCGATGGAACACTCATGTACGTTTCAAGACATTTACCTAAAGATATACCAATTCTGACAGTAAATTTCGGAGGAAGAGGCTTTCTTGCTACTCTAGAACCAAAAGAGTTTTTCTTTGCAATGGAATCTTTATTAAAGGATAATTACTTTGTCGAATATAGAACAAGATTGGATGTTTTTTTAAATAATAAACCAGTTAATAGAGTTTTAAATGAAGTATTAGTAATGTCATGCCCTATTTCAAAACTTTTTATAGATTTATATATAAATAATGAAAGATTAAAAGTTGGACGAGTCGATGGAATTATAGTCTCTACTCTTACAGGATCCACAGCCCACGCGTTTTCTGCCGGAGGCCCCATTATAACGCCAGATGTTGATGTTATTGAAATTATACCCATAAATCCACTAGACCCAAGTATGAGAATGATTATCACAAGCACAAATGCAATAATAAAAATAACAATAAATAAAGGAACAAAAAATGCATACCTTGTCCCAGATGGAGAAACAGCATTCGAGTTAGAAGTAGGAGATGAAATATTAATTAGAAACTCAAACAGCCCAATTAGATTAATTAAGTTTAAGCATATTAACTTCCTAGAAAGAGTATACAGTAAACTTTTAAAAGTTAAATAACGTGTACGATGACGTGGTGTGCTTATGCCAAAAGTATGGATAGACATCTTAACACCAAAACAAGTACTTTTCTTCTCAAAAATTGCTGAAAAACTAAATGAGAGGAAAATTGAAGTTATCTTTACCACAAGGGAGTATAGAGAAGTTTTGGATTTACTTAAATTAAAAAACATTGATGCAACTGTTATTGGAAAACACGGTGGAAATGATTTAAAGTCTAAACTTATACAGAGTGCAGAGAGAATACTAAATTTGACAGAATGGGTTTCTAAGATTAAACCAGATGTTGCATTATCCTTCAGTAGCCCAGAAGCATCTAGAGTTGCATTTGGACTAGGAATTCCTCATTTTGCGGTAAACGATTCGCCACATTCTATATTTGTTGCAAAACTTTCGTTACCGTTATCAACAAAACTTTTTGCATCCCGGTACATTTCGGTTAGGAAATGGGTACGATATGGAATTTCTATAAGGGACATTATAACTTATAACGCAATAGATCAGGCTGCATGGTTAAAGGAATTTAAACCTGACAGGCGTGTGCTTGATACAATAGGTCTTCTGGAAGATAAGCCAATATTGACAATAAGAGAGGCAGAGACTTGGGCGTCTTATTATCCAGAAAATGAAACTATTATAACAAGCATAATAAGAAAATTAATAAAGACTTTTAATTATGCTCAAATTGTTATTGTACCAAGATACCAAGAACAAGTAATCGCTTTTAAGAAAATGTTTAACCTTAGAAATGTTTTCGTTTTGGATAGAATAGTAGATACGACAAGTTTGCTTTACTTCACAGACGTATTTATAGGCAGCGGCGGAACAATGAATGGAGAAGCTGCTTTATTAGGTGTACCAAACATTTCAACTTACCCAAATATAACTTTAGATATCAATAAGTTTTTAATTAAGGAAGGCCTTTTAGTGAAGACGAGAAATATTAAGAAAATAATTGATTTTTCAAAATATGCTCTTGAGAGCCAAGAGTTTCGAGTGAAATTGAAAAGAAAAGCTCAGAGAATTTTAGAAAGAATGGATAATCCAGCAATCGTAATTGCTGACTTTATAAATAATTATCTGAACAAATAGAGATATGTAAATTATCATTACAAAATAATCAATTTTCTTGATAAAATACAATAATAATTGTTATATATTAAGT
>JAGGXT010000130.1 GCA_021162905.1 Candidatus Odinarchaeota archaeon
CCTATATATTTGTATAGAATTTATGATCATTATTTTTTAGGATTTGAGAATATAGTTCATGTATCGCCATTAATGGAATTTTTGTATATTAATGAAAATATAAATAGACTGTTGAATTTGCTATCCCAAAGCGAGGACCTAAGCGAAGAGAATTTTATAACAATTTTGACAAATATGAGGAAAATAGAGTCTTACGCAATTAACGAGAAGATTAGCGGACTTATCCCAACTTTATGGGTAAACGAAATCAAGCATTTATTGAAATTTGCAGAATCATCTACTACTAATGATGCTTTTCTTTTAGAGAACAAATTTACACTCAAAAATCTCTCTGAGGAGGCTGAAAAAGCAAAGACTATTTTTTCTAATAACAAAGATTTAGAGAAAAAGATTGCTGATTTAATGAGAGCTCTTGAAAAACATTTTAGGACGCTAATCAGACGTATTGACAAAGAATTAGAAATTTGGGAGGGAAGATATGATGCGGAGATTATGGAAACTACTGAAGAAGTAAACAGAAGAATTAAGGAACTTCAGGTTAAAATGCAAGAGGAAATAGATAGAATTATAAAATGGCGGGATTACAATTTGTGGTATTACAAAACGTATTTTAATGATACAACGAGTGAGTATGTAAGGAATATAAAAATTCAAGCTGAAAGATCAATCAAGAGTATTAACGAGAGATACATGCAACTTATAGAAAATGAAAGAAGAAAAATTATTGATGTCGAAAATAAAAAAAGGGAGGCTCTCGCCCCAATACTTAAAAGAAAGGAAACTCTCATTACCTCATATCAACAGACTCAAAACAGACTCACAAAAATATTAGCAACAATAAAGGAGATAAATTCGTCACAACAAAACTTTTTACTCGAACTTCAAGACGTTGACGAGGATGAGATAATTCTTGAAATTCCCTTCTATGTTGTATTTTATGATAATGACAAAATTGAAATCATTCCTATAATGAGATTTAATCCAAAGGCAAAGCTGAAAATGTTTTCTAGTTTTGTATTTCCGTTCAAACCGTTTAATGAGTTTTGGAGTGCATTTGCGAGAAATATAGAACATTCATTGAGAGTTCAAGTTAAATTATTTACGGAGCTTATAAAAAACAGTTCAAAGTACAATATATTTTCATCGGAAAGAGTTAAAGAGCTTTTTGACGAGGGCTTCAATATCTTGGTTGCTAAGAGGATCGTAAAAAGAGAAGTTTATGATTCGATAATTTCAAGATTCATAATTAAAGAAGAAAAAAAGGAAGTGCCAATAAAGAGAGAGATCAAAGAGGAAAAGGGTGAGGTGGCTATTGTAATTAAAGATACAAGTAATAATCCCGTACCAGATGCGTTAATTATTATTGGCGATAGAAAATTCTCTGCTGATGGACTTGGGAGATGCTTTATAAAACATGATGCAGGATTATATCATGTAAGAGTTACAGCTGAGGGATACAAAGAGAAAGACATTGAAGTAAGGATATATCCTCATGCAGTAACTGAGTATAAGGTTGTATTAGAAAAAATATCTGATTCAGAAAAGCTTTCTATGGAGCTACCCTCCTTAATTAAATATGTTAAGAAATATGGAATAAAGAGTTTATCTGTGGAAAAGAAAGTTAAGGAAATATCAAAGAGATATAATATTCCAGAGGAAAGAGTCTGGCAAGAGATATATAACTACTTTATCAAGGAGTGGATTAATAGAGGTAAGAAGAAGGAAGCTATAGAAGCAGCGCTATTATACATAGCCAAGGAGGCAAGAAAGCACGGAGGCATAATGCCATTTGTTGATGTGGTATTGGAAGTACAAACATTTGGCATTCTAGCTTCTGCTAAAGAAATTGAAAAGATTCTACAAAAGTTAATTGATGATGATTTGATTGCTGGAATGCAAGAGATATCTGGAATAAAGATGGTGTTCTTCGCACCAATGGGGATGAGTGGAGATTATCGAAAAATAATAGAATTAGCTGCTGAAAACAATGGTGAACTAACAAGAGAAGATATAATACTGAAAACAGGATGGGATCCAGAATACACAGAAATTTTGTTGAATAAGTTAGAGGAGTGTGGAATTGCAACAAGCGGCATTGTTACAGGGAAAAAGGTCTGGTGGTTCCCAGCTTTATATAAGCGAAAATAATTTAGATTTTTAGTAAAAATATGAATTGCGAGCGTATAGAAATGGAGATGAATAGCAAAACTCAGGAGATTATTGGAAAAATTAATGTTCTTGACAAAAAAATAAGAGATTTTGAAAAAGAGGTAAATGATTTTAGAGAAAATATTAGATATTTAATCATAGGGAATGTGTTAAATAGGTATTTTCATATAGGTGATAGAAATAGCAAATACTTGATTTTTATAGAAGAAAAAGATGTAAACAAAGATACGCGTCAATTACTGAATGTAATAAGGACAAAGAACATTATTATAATCCCTAAGGAAAGAACTTTATTTTTTCATATTCTTAGTTCAATATCTAAGGTGGTAAGATGCGATGCATTAGAATTTGTTTTATTTTTATACGTAACTCC
>JAGGXT010000364.1 GCA_021162905.1 Candidatus Odinarchaeota archaeon
AGTTACATCTCTGCTAGTTCCATATGTTATAGTTGATTTACTTGCTTTAGTTTGCGTAAATGACACTGTAATGTCTTTTACACTTTTTGTTAATTGTGTTAATATTCCCCTCTTCAGTCCTAAAGCGATTACAAACTCGCTGACGCTTCCCCGCCTCTCCTCTTTTCTCTTCATAAATGCTTTTCTTAAGGCTTTAACAATTCGTTCTGGCACATAATTTGGGAAATAAACATCCCTTGTAATAATATTTAACATGATCTCCCCAACATCTCTCCTTGAAAAAAGGGAGATTACCTGTAATCATTTCATAAAGGAGAACAGCGAGTTGCCATATATCTGTTCTCCAATCTACGTTTCCAAATTGAGAAGGATTTAGCTGTTCTGGTGCAGAGTAGGCTGGTGTTCCCGCATAACTCCTTAAAGAGCTTATATTAAGCATAACTCTTGCTATGCCCCAGCCTGTAACTTTTGGATTACCATTTTCATCAAAAAGGATATTTTCTGGTTTTATATCTAAATGTATTATTCCATAATGATGAGCATATTCTATAGCATCAGCGATCTTAGCAAATATAGAGCAAAGCCTCTTATATCTCTAGCTTATCCTAACATAGACAATTTATAAAAGAACAGAAATAATAAATTTTTGCTAAAAATTCATAGGCTAATTAGTCTAACCGACCTTTAAAAAGATAGATAATATAAATGAGAACATAAAGAAAAGACCTATTGAAATAAAACCAATAAGCAGCCCTGTGGTGTCAAATAAATATGCAGTTATGATAGGTCCTATTAGATATCCTATATTTGCACCAGTATTAAGAATTCCATATCCTACTTCAGCATCCTCTTTCATAATGTCACCGGGAAGAGCCAAAACAATCGGTGCAACAAATACGCTAGCAATGCTCATTACAAGAAAGTCAATATATATTAGAGTCCCATCCAAGAAGGGGAGTAGTAAAACAGTCATCGAATATCCAAAGGTTGAGGTGGTTATGAATATCTTTCGCTTTTTTAGTCTATCAGACAGCATACCTACAAGGGGTCTAAAGAAACCAAGTAACATCATCATGCTTGATAAAAAATCAGCTAAGATGGGACTTATGCCTTTATAACTCATCAAAAATACTTTTATCCACGTCAAATAAGCACCAATCCCCATATTCAATGTCAGCCAAAGCAGTGCAAGCATTAGCATCTGTTTATTTTTTAATCCTTTCATGAAATTAACCATTTTTATGGATTTTTCACTTACTGTTGGGAAGCATCTAATAGCAATGCTAAAAGGTACACCAATGGCTAAACTAAGCATGAACATAAGCCAAGCGGAATATTTATAGTTAATAGATGCAGCAACCCAGCCAAATATATTAAATGAGAATAGAATAGAGAGCGAGTAAGTAAGTGCTATAAAGCCAGATGCGGTAGCTCTTTTTTTCTCTCCAAAGTATTTAGAAACAAAAGTCATAGCAGCAACGAAGGACAGTGCTACACCAACGCCTATTATAAATCGTCCAATTTGAAGAAATACGAAATGATAATCTATTGCAAAAATTAGAGCTCCAAGAGAAATAAAAATAATCCCCAAAAGCACAACAACCTTCTCATTAAATCTTGAAATTAATGAACTGGCATATATTGAGAAAATGATCTGCGGTATAAATAGAAGATACATCAATGAACTAATTGTTACATAGCTTACATTGTAATCTGTAATTATATCTGGTATTAGAGGTGACACGTAGAACATTGATGTATAAAACATAAATGAGAGGGACATAATAGCTATTAATATGATTTTCTCATTTTTTATTTGATTGTCAATCTCGTTCATACACGCACGTCCATCACTGTTAATGTCTATATATCTTAGATTATATTTAGGTGCAATGAATTAACAAAAAAAATAATAGAAGAAAGTAAAGCTATCGCGAGACACTTTCCACTAAGCTGATAAAGTCTAATATTTGGGTCCCTGCCAAGAAGAGAGTAAATATGGCTGCAACAATCATATATCCTATTGAAATAGATAGTGTTAATATGGCAGTTAATGCTAGCGGTGATGCATATAAACCATAGATGGATGCTATCAATGAGATTATTGTCATTATTTTTGTCATTGTTGTTAGCTGAAGTTTCTTCCTCATATATAATGACAGTATCACGATACTTGAAATTAGACCAAAGATGGACATCGGAAATCCGATACTTGCAGAGATCCCAGAAAGCACCGTTGTTGACTCAAACTTTCCAAGCACTCCCGTAACTAGTATAACTCCTGCTATAAGACCAAATAATGTGATAATTCCCGCCGCTAATGGAAAGCTTGGCTTTCTAAGAACCTCCTCTTCTTCTTTCTTTTTCTTCTTTCTAAAGAGATCTTTTAATTTTCGTAGCTTGAATAAGCTCTTAAGCTGGTCAAGTAAACTTTCTTTTTGGATCGTAGGTACTCCAGTAGCTACTGGAGCCGCTGTAGCTGCAGAAGCTGCAGCTGCTGAAACTGTTGTAGTGGCAACGGCTGATGCAGATGCAGCTATAATACCACTAACAGCCGAAGTATATGCCTGTGTTGCAGTTCCTGGAGAAGGCCCTTCTGTAGGGAATATTTCCGTAGTTGCAAACCCAAAGAATACAATATACTCATCAGTATTATTGTGATAATAAAACGATGCCCAAATATATTCAGGTGTGACTGTAAAACCTTCTAAGTAATAATCAGTAATGTTTTTACCAACAAAATATTGTTCCACGCAAGCGGTAATATTCGTTACCTCTTTGGCTGTATCATTTGCAAGAATTCTAAGCAGACGATTCTCGGAATCCACAACCAAGAGCTTATCATTATAATATGATATTGCTGTTAAATAGTACTCGGGCCATTTAAGTGTTGGAGGAGCCTGAATTGTAATGTTCTTTGCAATTTTTTCCTCTGCGACATCAATTCCTAAAAGGTATGTTTTATTTTTTTCAAATGTCATTTGAGATGTCCAAAAGTAAGTACCATCGTATGCAAAACCTAAAAGCTCTTCAACTTTACCAGCTAGAATGCTTGTTATATTATGAACTGTTTCGATTTCATAATTACTATTAATTACTAATATGTAAATTTTTGCGCCAGTTGAAGTCCAGTTTGTACTTAAAGTATAATACTTTCCGTCACTAACATAAAAGCCATCTACCCAGCCATAGCTATATATGTCAATACTTTTATTTTCTATGATCTCCCAAGTCTTTGTATTCATCTTTAGTATGAAATAATCATACCTATCCGCTGTAGCATTATACTTGTAATCAAGGATAACTATGTATTGCCCATCCCATCCAAGTCCTTTAATAGTGAACTGTGGTTCCTTGAACTCTTTAACTACCGCTGGTTCATACACTTCCTGAGCTGAAATTACGCTTACGGCAGCAATAATTAACATCTGGAACAAAAGCAGCGATATTATAACTTTTCTGATATATTTGTTCACACTTCTCACCATCTTAACTACTTATATTTACTACATTTACTACTATTTATTTCAGAATATTTATATTCTCCCACGCAGGGAAAATATGTTTTTTAATTCACTTAACTGATTTCATTTAAAAATGTTTTTAACAACTTATAATAGTAAGC
>JAGGXT010000128.1 GCA_021162905.1 Candidatus Odinarchaeota archaeon
AAATGAGAGGCAGAAGAGATAATTAAAAATTATGAAGTCTGATACAGAAGATGTTACAAAAAGAATCTAATGGATAGAATTACTGCAGAAGAGCTAATAAAGCAACTTCAAGCATTGGATCTATGAGCTGGTCGTTTAATCTTGGAAAATAGAATAATATTCCATTTTTTATTTAATTCGTTAGAGTGAAATATTGGTTAACTTAAACATTACCAGAAAAGATTTTATTTCTCAATTCTACAAATAGCTTTTTCCCCTTATCGGTTATCACTATCCAGCCTCTAGGGAAACCTTTTGTGCTCTCAATTTCAAAATCTATGATTCCTTGATCTTTTAGATGGCCAAAAAAGTTAGTCAACCATGCTGCTAATGAAACATCACCCATCCTATACCCCAATTCTTCAGCAGGTATCTTAAAAATTCCTTGGGAGATTTTTTCGCTTAGGATTCTGATAGCAGAGTACTGTGGGTTACTTTTCATTAACTCGTCAAGAATATGTATTTGCATTATTAGTTTGTCATACTCTGTTGCTTTTCTGATGTAAATTGCGGCTTCTCTTTCCATCATTTGTTTTTCTTTTTGTAATTTCAGTAAGACATCACGCACGTTTTCTAGTTCCGTAACTATCTTTTTATTTTTCTCCTTTAACTCCTTTATTTTATTTTCAAGTTCGGCATTTCTATTCCGCAATTCCAGAATTATAGTGTTAAGCTCTTCAATTTTATTGCTGAGAGATATATTCTTCTTGACCTCTAGGGTATATTCCGCTTTAAGCAAATTAATCGCTTTTTCAAGTTCTTCCTTTTCATGATCAATTACTTTCTCTTGAGGACCAAGTCTTTCAATCTCCGATTTGTACTTCATTAAGCTTGCCATGAGTTGCTTAATTTTTTCGTCTCTTTTCCTAATTTCACTTTCCAAATCTTTGATTTTTTCCTTATTCACTTTCTGGGATTTTGCCATCTCCTCCAATTTTTTCATTAGTTGCTGATTTGCCTCTTTAAGTTCTAAATTCTCCTTTGTCACGGTTTCTAATTGTTTTTTAACTTGCTGCAACAGCATTTGGATTTCATTTCCGTACTGCGTTTTTACAATTTCATCTGTTATAATAGGTGCTTTTTGTTCAAGAGTGACCTTTTTATGGGATTCCAGAGCAGAAGATATCATTCCAGTTAAAAAATCAACGACCTTTGCAAACTCCTTTTGTTGGATGATTGCCTGATTTAAGCTTTCATAGATTCTTGATTTTGCAGCAGTTGTTTCTTGTTGGATTTTATACTCTAAGACTTCGAAATCCTCTTTTACTAAGGTGTCGATGGCAAACGATTTCATTTTTTCGTTAAGTTCCTCAAGAGCATCTATAATTCTCTTTACGAACTGTGTGAGCTCCCTATTTATATGAATTATAACTCTGTTAACAAAGGACTCTAAAAATGCATCCTGGAGAATGCTAGCGGTACTTTCAGATATTTTATTCATCTCTCATAACCCATCTTCATTGTTTTCAAAATATATATGTACATTTTCATATTTCAACTTCTTGCAACGACTTATGACTCTCATCCGAACTAAGAAACATCCAATCTTGTTACAATTGAAAGTGTCTCTCTTCTTGATAAATTCTAGTGTATTATATTTCCCTTTAAGAGTTAAATCCAAATACGCTTTTTTTATTATTTCTTACAATACCTTTTACATTTTTGTCTCTTTCACTTTATGGAATTATCGTTCTCCTTCTCCTTCCAATATTCTACATTCATGATCTATTTCTAAAAATATCCCCTATAAAATTAAAAATATTTATAACGTTGCAAAGTTGTCTCTTTATAACGTCTCTTTAAGCGGCAGAACAGCATCAACGCATTTCCAATTATTTGGTTTTTCCAGCATTGCAATTATCACACCACCTAGAAGTCTATTGTTATCTTTAATGGCATCAGCGTATGCCTTAGGCCATACTCCAATTAATAAACTTCCTTCTTCTGAGCTTCTAAAAAGAAAGCCAAATCTAAGATCGTCTTTATCAATACCGAGTAAAGCCCAAATGCTTTGTAATTCTATCTCTTCCAACTCTGGAGGAATAACCTCCTTAATGTTACCAACTGCGTGATAATTATCATGACTCTTAATTAGATCGACTAAAATGCGCATAGCCTTTTCTTTTAACTCTAAAAAATCACCCATGATGTCCCGCAAGTCAATAAAAGTTAACGTAAAGTCATCAGCAGTACCTGGTTCTTCCCCTTCAAAAACAATATCCCACTTGCGTGACATATCTTACCCCATTAGACCTTTTCAGAACCAGTTACTCCAGATGAGAATAATCCTGGTTCATGATACCTATTTTATTACATTTAAGTATTTACGTAATATTTAAGATTTATGAATTTAAATAAGACAAATTATCAAAGTGGATGGCTCCCAGAACTTATGTTATATTAGGAGGCCCTGAAAAAGGCTTTCCTCATTATGAATTCAACAAGAAGATTTTACTAAAGGAGTTTAAGAGATTCAAAATTATTGATTTTTGGATAGATCGGAAAATTACTATTGCTTACTTAGAAGAGTAAAGCAGAAGGTCAAATAATTTTTGAATTTTTAAGAACTCATACTTTCCTTGATTTCTCTAATGAGATACTTTTTACTAATTAAAACGTCAATATGGTCCCACGGTAATGTAGAATCGAGAGACTTCTGAACTTCAGTTATCTTAGCTAAGTCTATGCCAAACATCTTCTGCGCTCTTCGCCATACACCTAAACTATTTCCATAGTCTGCTACATAAGCTATAAGTTTACTTAAAGAACTATCACCAAGTGATAGTGCTGCTTGAATTTTTGCCCATGCTGGATTATAGTATGTTACATATGTTATACCTATTTTTTTCAAACCTTTGGCAACGAAGTGGATTCTTTTTCTGAGTTCTGAAAGTGGTAGTTGAGAAGTCCATTGAAATGGTGTATGTGGTTTGGGGATAAATGGCGTGATACTTATATGGATGTCTCCTGGCAAATACCCTACTTTAATGAGTTCCTGCGACAATGTTACAATACCTTGTAGGTCCTCGTAAGTTTCTCTAGGCAGCCCAACGATAAAATATAGTTTTATACGTCTAAGTCCACAGTCCCTTGATATTTTTGCTGCGTTAAGGATCTGATTATCGGTAAATCTCTTATTTACTATGCAACGAAGCCTATATGTCCCTGCTTCTGGAGCAAAGGTAACTGTTTTCTGTCCACCTTTAACTAATGCCCTAGCAATAGATTCGGTATAACCATCTACCCTTAGCGATTCCACCGAAAGCTCAAGATCTTTATTAACAATATACCAAATGAGGTCTTCAAATTCCGGATAATCGGTCACGTTAGATCCTATTAACACCACCTTATTAACGCCGGTCAACATAGGACCATTATCAACTAAGTATTGAAGCTTCTCTAAACTTCGAATGCGAAGCGGCCTATTCTGAAATCCGATCAAACAAAATCTACATCCTCGATTGCAGCCGCGTGAGACTTCCAAAAAATATGCTTTTCCAAAAACTGGTGCGTGAATACTTTTTTCATCTATCTGAGGAACAATTTCAATAATCGGATGAAACGCATCGTCTAATTTTTTAATTAATGCCCTCTTTACAGGATGTCTACCTAAAGAGGGAACATAAACTCCTTCTATTTCAGCAAAAGCTTCAAGATTTTTCCTTGGGTTTTTTAATTCTAAGCATAGGTCAATTATTCTATTTAGAACAGCCTCCCCATCGCCAATTACAAATAAATCAATAAAGTCACGTATTGGCTCAGGGTTTTCCCAAGCACAAGGCCCTCCAGCAATTATAAGCGGATCTTTATCAGACCTATCTTTGGAATAAATGGGAATGCCAGACCTCTCTAAAATATGAACTACATAAACATAATCCGTCTCAAACTGCAGAGTAAATCCTACTATATCAAAATCTCTTAAAGGAAAACCAGATTCTAAAGATTCTGGGACAGCAGAATAATCAGAAGGAAGGAAAAAACGTTCACACAGAACATCATCCCTAGAATTTAAGAAGAAGTAAAGTAGCTGAGTTGCGAAGGACGACATCCCAACCTTATATATATTAGGATAAACTAATGCAAACTTTAACTTGACTTTTCTCCAATCCTTTTTTACTATGTTTGCTTCTAAAACTCGCTCAATCATTATATGCACCATGTAATTTTCATTATCTTTATGTCTAAAAATTTACGTATAATTCTGAATTTATCAACATAATATCCTGAATTCATTAAGTGAAGGGTATATAATATGCTATCGAAAGAAAATGATATAGAAATTTTGGTGCTATAGATGGCAATTATTTTAAAGATGGATAAGCAAAGAAGAATCAGAATCCCTAAAAAGGTAAAACCTGAAAGCGACACTTTTCTCCTAATTACAATCGGACCTTATAAAATGTTATTTCCTATTCCAAAGGAAAAGCCAGAGGTCGATATATCCGAAAAAGATGTGACTCGGTTGCTTAAAGATGCAGATAGGTTTGCAAAAGAGGATGCTCTATCAAGACTACATAGGCGACTAAAAGAGTATGAAAAAATGCTGATAGAGAGTGATATTCCTGCTGCGTATTTCAAGAAGAAAAATTGGCTTGAAAATACTGCTGAAGATTATAATTAATAGAATAAAGCTTGGAGAATTTAGTGAAGCTATTATAGCTAGTGAAGTAGTTATGCATAATTTTTACCATATTTTTCGTAAATACACTAGCATTTAATTTACTTCTTCAAATGTCTTTCAAGGAATATTAGAGCTGGGAGTAGTATTTTAACTGCGTCATCCATTTTAGCTATAAAGTGTCCCATATCCGGTGCTATATGTGCTTCAAATGTTTTACCTGATTCTAACAGTTTGTTCATATACCGAAGTATAGGTTTTAATGGAGTTCTAGTATCATTTTGTGGATGTATTATGCACAATGGACCACTTACTTTATCCACATATGTTATTGGAGATCTCTCCTTAAACAGATCTTTCTTCCCTGCGAAAAGGATTTCTATGAACTTTCTGAATATATCATCGCTAAGTCCATACATCTCTTCCCAATCAGAAATGCTTGCTCCAGCAACACCGCACCTCCATAGGTCTGGATGTTTGCCCATAGCTAGCAGTGTCATATATCCTCCATAACTATAACCTATTATAGAGACTTTCTTTTCATCTGCAATCCCGTTTTTAACAGCCCAACTTCTAATATAAACGATGTCTTGTAAATCACCACCACCTGGATCTCCAATATCAAGTACCCTAAAATCATCACCGTAACCTATAGAACCTCTGAAATTGGGTGCTAAAACATGGTATCCAGAAGTCACTAGTGACGCTATAAAAATACTCCATAAATCTCTTACTTCTGCCCATGGCCCTCCATGTACATAAACTGCACTTGGGCCCGGCTTAGTTGCTATTTTACTCTCTACGATATATGCTGGTATTTCAAGACCATCAAATGATTTATATTTCACAAATTTTACTTCCCCAAATCTTTCTCTAAGCTCTTTAGGTAAAACATTGTCTACTATAATCTCCGTTTTCTTATTTTTCATGTCTATTTCTAATATTCTGGGTGGTTGTACAAGGCTAGATACTGCTACGAAAACACGATCCTTGGTAAAAGCAGGTATGCCGTGTATTGTGCCTAAAGGCGTTGGAATTTCTTTCCCATTCACGAAAAGTCTAGATCTGCCATTTCTTTTACCTACAGCCCATACCTTCCCATCAATCGTCCATCCATAAGCATCATGCTCAATAGGGTTAAAATCATCATAGTCATTATAGCTAAATTTTACTTTCTCGATAGTGTTATTCTTAGGATCATAAAAGTAAAGTCTATTTACGCCCTCAAAATTGCTCTCAAATAGAATCGTTTCTTTTAATATTCTAGGATCTTTATTTTGGGATCCTTCCTTAGGCGTATAAACTTTAAACTCATTAGTTTCTAAGTCTAAGATGAAAATTTCATATGTTTTAGGATCCTTTCTGAGATTACCAAAGCCTACTACATATCCGTCACTAACATCGGTTACAAAAGCCAGTGCTTCAAGCTTAACAAGTTTCTCCCATGTACTATCCATTTTCGCTAAATATATAGCAGTATCTTCTGCTGTAGCTCCAGTAAAAGCTACTTTTGAGCCATCAAAGGCTATGCCGAAAATTCTCATGAGAGGAGTATCGGCCAAAAGTTCTTCCTTACCAGATCGAACATCTATATAAAATACCTTGTGTAGCTCTTTACCTTTAGCAACATCTCTAGTGAATATTATATAAGGTGAAGTGGTTGTAGGTATCACAGGTTCATGAACAGGTTCTACTGTAAGCCTCTTTACACTCTTAGACTCCAAGTTAATGGACCATAGGCTCCTAATACCTTCTTGTGTGGATAAATAGACCAAGTTGTTAGCTGTGATACCTAAGGTTCCGTATAACGGGATCCTTACCAAATTTTCTAAAGTTTTAACTATTTCTGAAATGCTCAACATTGCAAACCCTTCCAAAATTATTATTACTACTGTAATAGAATATTCACATACATAATAGTTTAGATTATAGTAC
>JAGGXT010000249.1 GCA_021162905.1 Candidatus Odinarchaeota archaeon
AATATATAGTGAGGTATTTTCTTGTCGCAATCAACACTAGATTTTTTCTTTAATATTAAAGAAAAGGTAGAGGAAAAGAAAGAAAAAAAGTATGAAGAGATTAGTGAAATTAAGGAGAATGCAGTTAGTTTAGAGATAAGACGCTCTACTCCTAAAGATGTATTGAATTGTATTTTATTAGACGTAGGATATGATGGTAAAAAAGAAAAGGCATTCGTTAAGCTGTACGATCCAATTAGGAATCGAATTTATTTTTGGTATGATAATACGGATCATCACCCTTACTGCCTAACAGATATACCCAAAGAAGAGCTAGAGAAAAATAAGAGAATAGTAGGTCATCCATCTTTCTTAAAAATCGAAGAGATTGAAAAAATAGATCTTCTGCACGACGGAAAAATAGTAAGGATGTCCAAGATATGTGCCAGAGACCCATTAGCTATAGGTGGTTCAAGCAATTCCATTAGAAATATGCTTCCAAGTGCATGGGAGGCGCACATTCCATATAGGAAATGTTACATAATGGACGCTGGAATAATACCTGGGATGATATATTCCATTAAAGATGGTGATCTTGTATTAGAAAAGCCTAATATACCAAGGGTAACGATTAATGAATTATACTCTGCTTTAAAGGATGATATAAATTTATATGAAGATATTTTACAAGACTTTCTTCCTCTTTTCTTTACTCCTATTCCAAAAATTAAGCGGGTTGCCATGGATATAGAAGTAGAATCGCCCCAGGCTGATGTAATTCCAGACTCCAGTGAAGCTGCCTACCATGTAATAGCTGTTGCTTTTTCATCTGATGATCTGAATGAGGTTCATATTCTTCGTAGAAGCAATAAAGAAAATATAACGTGGAACCTTTTAGGAGATGTAAAGATTCACTTATATGACAATGAAAAGGATCTCATCTCAGCTGTTTTTAAAAGATTATGGGAAATTCCTATTCTTGTGACTTTTAATGGTGATAACTTTGATATGCTATATTTATATAATAGAGGTTTACGATTAGGTTTTTCCAGAAACAATATTCCTATCACTGTAGGAAAGGATTATACTGACCTAAAGAATGGCATACACATAGACCTATATCCCTTCTTCCATAATAAGTCAATTCAGTCATATGCCTTTGGTAATAGTTACAAAGAAACAACGCTAGAGGCTATAACACAAGCTTTACTTAATAAGGGAAAGGTTCCTCTAAATAAACCTATTCCAGACCTCTCCGAAGAAGAATTAGCCTATTACTGCTTTACCGATGCACAAATTACATATGAACTAACGTCCTTTAACGACGATCTTGTAATGAAGATGATAATCTTAATGATGCGCATTTCAAAATTACCCATTCTTGATATCACGCGTCAGAGCATCTCTGCCTGGATTCGAAATATGATATACTTTGAGCATAGGAAACGAAATTATTTGATTCCAAGGCCTGAGGATATTCTCAAGGAAAAGGGACAAGTTTCAACTAAAGCGATAATTAAAGGTAAAAAGTATATGGGTGCTATTGTTGTTGAACCTATAGAAGGTGTTCATTTTAATGTTGTTGTGCTTGACTTTGCTTCACTTTATCCATCCATAATAAAACGCTGGAATTTATCATATGAAACTATACGCTGTCCTCATGAGGAGTGTAAAAGCAACATAATTCCTGAGACGTCGCACTGGGTCTGTAAAAAAAGACGTGGGATAACATCTGCCCTAGTTGGTTTTCTCAGAGATATCCGTGTAAAATGGTTCAAAATGAAAGCTAAAGATCCATCAATAAGTAAAGATGAAAGATCGATGTATAAAGTGATTCAAGCAACCTTAAAAGTTTTCATAAATGCTACTTATGGTGTCTTCGGGAGTGAACATTTTGAATTATATTGTCCGCCAGTAGCTGAAAGTACGACGGCTTTAGGTCGTTTTTCAATTATGAAAACAAAAGAAAAGGCAGAGGAAATGGGAATTAAAGTTATATACGGTGATACTGATAGCGTTTTCCTGTATAATCCGACTCCTGAACAGGTAGAACATTTAAAAAGATGGAGCATAAACAGTCTGGGGATTGAATTGGATGTAGATAAAGTATATAGATGGGTCGCGTTATCAAATAGAAAGAAAAATTATCTTGGCGTTTTAGAGAACGGAACGATAGACGTTAAGGGCTTATTGGGTAAGAAACGTAACACTCCCGAATTTGCAAAAAAGGCGTTTTATGAAATACTTCAAGTATTGAGCAAGGTTAATAATATGGAAGATTTCGAATTGGCAAAGAAGAAAATTATAAAAATTGTGCAAGAAGCTTATCGGAAACTTGAACGTGGAGAAGTCTCTTTAGAAGACCTAGCAATTAAAGTGCAATTAACAAAGCCACTCAAGGCCTATACAAAAACAACTCCACAGCATGTAAAAGCAGCTAGACTCTTAGAACATAAAGGTAAAAAGGTTCTCGTTGGTCAAATAATAAGCTTTGTAAAAACGACTACAAGTCCGGGGGTAAAACCAATCGAACTAGCAAAAGTAAGTGAAATAGACATCCAGAAATATAAAGAGTATTTGCAGTCAACGTTTGAGCAAGTTTTAGATGCCTTAGGAATAGATATTGAGCAATTTGAAGGTATAACTAGTTTGAGCAGCTGGTTTTAGCTCATTCAAATGCCTCGTCATCATAGTTTTTCTCAGTTCCGGAAGTACTAATCATCGCTAAATTACTTTTAGTATTTATGCATTTATAGTTTTCTACTGAGAAAAAGAACGACAAATGAATGGATAATGCTTTTCTTAAGCTCTATGGACGTAAGGGTTGGTCAAGCGTTAAAGTTTAACCGAAATCTTTTTTTATCAGTATTATTGATTTTCTTTTTGAAAAATTTAAGAGGTGCTTCTCATGATTAGGGAGATTCAAGCAGGTCGTTTCGAAAGGGTTGGTGCTCACAGTCACATTAGAGGTCTTGGCCTTAAAGGATTAAAGGCTCTTCCAATCGCAGATGGCTTTGTTGGGCAAGTCGAAGCTAGAGAGGCTGCCGGTATAATAGTAGAAATGGTAAAATCAGGTAAAATGGCAGGGCGTGCAATATTATTAGCAGGGCCTCCTGGTACAGGAAAAACAGCAATAGCCATAGGAATTGCCAAGGAGTTAGGCGAAGATGTTCCATTTGTAATGATCGCTGGCAGTGAAATTTATAGTGAGGAGAGAAAAAAGACTGAAATCTTGCAAGAAGCTCTCAGAAAAGCTATTGGCGTAAGGATTCATGAAATGAGAAAAATATACCAAGGCGTTGTTGATAGTCTAGATATAAAGATGACAAAGAATCCATATAATCCGTTTCAACAATTACCAGAATCTGCGACTTTAACTCTTAGAACTAAGAAGGAAAAGAAAACCTTCGAAGTAGGTCAGCAAGTTGCATTATACATGATAAATCAGAATGTCGTTGAAGGAGATGTAATTATGATAGATGCTGAGACAGGAAGAGTTACAAGGATAGGTCGTGCTGATGATCCAAAATATAAGCAATATGAAATAGAAGCAACAAAAAGAGTTCCTATTCCGGATGGACCAATTGTAACAGAGAAAGAATTCGTGTATACATTAACTTTAGCAGACCTAGATGAAATTCAAGCAAGAAGAAGTGGAATCTTCACTATATTTAGCCTCTTTGGTGAGAGGACTGAGCGAGAAATAGATCCTGAAATTAGAAGACAAGTAGATAATGCTGTAAAAGAAATGGTCGAAGAAGGTAAAGCTGAACTAATTCCTGGAGTGCTTTTTATCGACGAATCGCATATGTTAGATATAGAAGCTTACTCTTTCTTAAACAGAGCGATGGAAAGCGAATTGGCGCCTATAATAATATTTGCTAGTAACAGAGGTATTACAAAGATACGCGGCACAGACCTAGTCAGTCCTCATGGTATGCCTCTCGATCTTCTCGATAGGCTTTTAATAATTAATACTAGGCCATACACAGAAGAGGAAATCCGAGAAATTTTGAAAATTAGAGCTAAAGAAGAGAAAGTGGAATTGGATCCAGAGGCACATGAATATCTAGCAAAAATAGGAGCTGAAACTAGTCTAAGGTATAGTGTACAGTTATTAGGACCTGCTGCAGAAATTGCTAGAAAAGCTAATGGAGGCAAAGAAGGGGAGAAGGTTAAAGTTACAAAAGAGCATATCGACATTGTTCGTAAGTTATTTGCTGATGTTAAAAGATCTGTAGGTTATGTCAAAAAGCACGAGAAAGAATTCCTAATAGCATATAGTGAGTAATATTTCTCTTTTTTGTTTATTTTGTATATCATTCAAAAATCGTTACTTTTAAAAAGGCATTTTGGAATTTATGATTAAAAAAATTTCGAAATCAAGGCGGTGTTGTTCTTGAGTAGAGATTCCTATGAAAGTGAATCTGTTTACATGAACTCTGTTGAGAGAAGAGCTTTGGATATGTGTTCTGATCATGTCAGGGAGATAAATCGAATTGTTAAATATCTTCTTGGAATTTTGCAGAAATGGGTTGATGGGGAACCCTTTGATTCTGCAGAAACAGTTAATATGTTTACAAAAATGGAACAAAAAGCAGATACAATAAAAAAGGGAATTCTTGACTATCTTTCACAAGCTCAAACATTACTTAATCGGGAGGACATAATGAGACTTGTTTTAAAAGTGGATGATATTTCTGATTTTGTAGAAAGCGTCGCTTACCAGCTTTCTGTCTTAAAATTAATAGTTCCTCCTCCAACAACAAGAGCTGATTTAACATCAATGTTTCAATATACACTAGAAACTATGGAGCTCTTAGAGAGATCTATATCATTTCTTGGCTCTAATCCAGATAAATCAATAGAGCTGGCTGAAAAAATAGATATGCTAGAGAAAAGAATTGATATAACTCATCGTAGACTTGTATCAACATTTTTCGACACAATGCAAGACATTCGTTTACTTATTAGATTAAGGGACATACTCTATCACATTGAGGGAATTTCTGATTTAGCTGAAGAGGCTGCTGATGCTGTAAGAATACTTGCAATGAGTAAATAATCAATAAAGGTTATGACAATGAACCTAATGGATGAAAAAGAAAAAACAAACGAGGAGGTATCTATTCCTATTTCTGCTTATCTTTTTAACAATATTGTTATTGTTTTTGATTATGCTTCATCTCGTTTTCTCTATAAAAATGGATTTTTTGGTCAACCAATTGGAATAAAAAAGCCCAAATCGTTTGATTTCAATAGACCTCTCCAGCTGAATCTTTTTGAGGCCTTGTACCTATATAAAAAGAAAGGATGGATAAAAATATTTGATATGTATGGAAGCGAGATAGATTTGGATCTTTACATGAAAATAGCTAAAAGTAACTATGAATTCTTTGAACAAGAATATTTAGTTTATGAACATTTAAGAGATAAAGGGTATGTTGTCAGATCTGGTTTAAAATTTGGTGCAAGATTTGCAGTTTATGAGTACGGGCCAGGTATAGACCATGCACCGTTTTTAATTCATGTTTTGCCAGATAAAGTAAGTATTTCCGCGATAGATATCCTCCGGACAGGAAGATTAGCCACAACTGTAAGAAAAAAATTTATAATTGCTGTGATTAATGAATTTGGGAAACCAGAATTTTATGGTTTTAGCTGGTTTAAGCCATAGTGAGGTGTTCCTATGCGAAGTCAAATAATTTTTTCACTAATTCTTGCTATAGGCCTTACATTAATATCTTTAGCCTTGTGGACTGAGCAGATAGCTTTTATATCTGAAATATTAGGAAAATTAAATATAAGTTACTCAGCTGGGATTCCTTAATCTTTATTTGTTATTTTTCTATATTTATTATGAAGAAATATCACGGTGCTCTTGATGAATGATAAACCAGAAACGGAAAAAGTAACGACTCTCGATACAAATTCGTTCTTGGAGCAGCTCATTCTACGCATAGAAGAGGATATGCTAAAATCTGAATTAAAAGATATTGCTGAAAAAGCTAGGGAACTTGAATTAAAGTGGAAAATAGGTGAGCTATCTTCTGAAAAAGTAAAAATTGAGCTTCTGAAACTCAATGATAGACAAGAATCTATACATCATAGACTAGAAGATATTCAAAAAATGAAACAGGAGACTGAAATAGAACAGTTCCTTAATGAAGTAATGTTACTAATGAATAAGATAGAGAAACTAAGTAAAATTAGATGGAAAGTTGGAATAAGTCAAAGGTTTATAGATTCTCTTAAAAGGAATCTCAAATCAAAGATAAAGGAAAATCAAGAATTACTTAAAGCCTTTAAATCAAAGTTTAAAGAAATAAAAAAGAATCTTGAGCAAAAAATAAAAAATTTAAAACTCGAGAAAGAATCCCTAAAAGCCAGCTATCTTCTGAATGAAATAAGTGAGGATGAATATAAAAAGAGAGATAAAGAATTAAATAAGAAAATATTTATATATCAAAAAGCTCTCGAAAATTTAAAATCCTTAAAGAAACAAGTTTCTCGTGTTGAGCGATATAAGTGGCTCATATAGGTAGGATTCTTATGTCACAGAAAAAGATATTCTGTACACCAACTTGTAAGCATTTTCAATGTGCTGGAGGTCACATTTCTATTAAATTCACTCGACAAGGAAAACGATTAGTTATGTGTAATTGGGCGGGTGATCTCTGTATAGGGTATAAATGCAAATTTGCATCTTGTAAAATAAATAAACTAATGAGCGATGGTACTTGTGCTTTACGAACACAAATTTCAAGAAAGCAAGAGCATCGCAAAAAAGATTTTGAAGAATTTGAAATTACTGAGGAATTACCAATAGATGAACTACAAAAGAGAATAAAAAGCAAGGATCTCAAGAAGATAAAAGATTGGGATCTATACTATTAACTTAATCATATCATTTTATATATGCATCATAAAGAGTTCACTTGTTCTATCTAAATTTTCTATTTTACCTGGTATAGCATTTAATTTAAACTTAACATATTCTAATAGCTTGATAAGTTTATTATG
>JAGGXT010000080.1 GCA_021162905.1 Candidatus Odinarchaeota archaeon
ATATATTTCCAAAGGAGTTGATATATTGTCTCGGATTGAGGCAATATTAGAATCACCGGATGCGTATTTTGATTTGCTCTCTGATAGTTTCGTAATCATAGAGAGGTATGTCATTGGGGATTTGCTGGACTTCAAGATACCGATGATATGGACAAAGAGCGATTACGGCGAGGCAAGGATTCCTCTTTTTGGGGATATAAACCTTTTAGTTAGTAGTAGAAAGTATTGTACACTTTGTTTTTCCGAAAATTATACGGAGACTTATATTTGTTCTGATTGCTTACAGACAGATACTGGAGCATTGTATAGATGTATATGGAATGGGCCGTTATTAGTTTATGGTAGGCCTTGTAATCTTAGTGAGAATCCTCTTTGTGGCTCATTTGAGAATGCAAGCTATTGTGCACGGGAGCAGTTATTATATATTGGGATGTTCAGGAGTCTAATAAAGGTAGGTGCAACAAGGGTCAATAGGGGGAACTCTAGTAACGGATACATAGATAGGTTTTTGGAGCAAGGGCTTGATGCTGTTGTTATCTTTTATGGTTCGTTAGATCTTCCACGTTCCAGAGAATTGGAGTATAGGATTTCAACAAAATTTGGATTTGCCGAGAAAATTAATTTCTTTGAAAAAGTTAAGGCTCTAGGAAAATCTGTATCGAGGGAGAAGCAAGTATCGTTCCTTAGTAGAGCTGCTGGTAAGGTTTTGGAAACATTTAAAGATTTTGGATTAGAGGGTTTTGAGGTCCTTTATTTGAGAGATAATTATATTTTTCCAGGGAGGGTAGATTATGCTGTTGGGGAGTACAATGAAATTGTTGGGAGGATCGTAGGGTTTCAGGGAGGGGTATTATTTGTTAGGAGGGGAGATTATATTGTTGCATATAATGGGGGTTATCTTGTTGGTCGGAGGATTGTGGCTGTCATTTAGGAGGAATGAGCTATGTTGTTAATATTAGATAAACCCGGGGCCTATGTGAGTAAGGAAGGAAGAACATTAAGGATCAAACTAGGAAAAGAGAAGATGGAGCCCATTGCGGTAAAAAATTTAAGTGAAGTTATTGTTCTTACGAAGGTAAATATTTCTTATGATGCCTTGATTCTTCTTGCGAAATATGGGGTTCCAGTAATATTTTGCAGTAAATGGGAGCCAAAGGCGGTTTTTCATCCCTTCTTCCATCACGGAACCGTTATAACGAGAAGGGAGCAGATGAAAGCACTATATGATGAGCGGGGTATTCATTTAGCCAAGAAATTTGCGACAGCATCATTAGAGAACAAAATATCAATCTTAAGGTACTATCGGAATCTTCGTTCGGATAGTGATGTTTTAGACATTATTGATGATGCAATTATAGAAATTAAAAATAGAGCAGAGATGATTGGCGATATTGATGAGCCTTTGGATAAAGTTAGGATGAGGATAATGGGATTGGAAGGAGAAGGAGCGCAGAAGTACTTTTCAGCAATTAAATATCTACTTCCTGAAGAATTGGGGTTTAACGGTAGATATAGAAGGCCGCCTCTGGATCCAGTAAATGCATCATTAAGTTTTGGTTATGCAATTGTCTACTCAAGGACGCTTATTGCGATAGCTGCAGCTGGGTTAGAGCCGTATGCTGGTTTTCTTCATACAGATAGGAGTGGAAAGCCATCACTAATCCTCGACTTATCTGAAGAGTTCAAGCAATGGCTTGTAGATAGGACAGTATTGAGTTTATTTAATAAAAGGGTTCTGAGGGGTGATTTCTTTGAAAAGCGAAGTGGTGGAATTTACCTGAATGATAAGGGGAAGAAGGTTTTGGTAGAGGCTTTAAGTAGTAGGTTGAATAAGAAGGTGAAGGTTTCGCAGTTTAAAGGTAAGGTGAACCCGATGACGGTTATCATAGCTCAAGCGAGGAGGATTGTTAGGTATTTACTTGGTATAGATAGTGAATATAGGCCGTTCATATGGGAGGGGCGATAAGCATGATGTTTTTGGTTACATATGATATTCCAGAGCCTCATGATTATCTGAGAGCAAAGTTAGCACGTCTTCTAAAGGATTATGGACTTAGCAGGTTGCAGAAAAGTGTTTTCATGGGGAAAATGAGCCGAAACATGGTTGAGAATTTAGCAATTGAAATACAAGACTTACTCGAAGGTATAGATGCGGATGTCAGAATTTTTCCATTATGTAGGAAGTGTTTGGAACATGCGATTACTGTAATGGAAGGGAGGGAAATGGAATGGATGCGAGAACAAGAAGCAATAATTATAGCATGACCCAAGGATTACCTTTTTTCTTTTCTGCGGAGGATATTAGGCAGTATGCTTATTGTCCCAGAAAGATCTATTTTAGGTATGTTATAAGGAATGATTGGCTGCTCAGTCCTAAGATGGTACGTGGTGTAGAGCTTCATGAAAGACTTTGCAGGGGCAAGGAAAAGGATGTGGAGGAAGATATTGTTAGGTACTACAATTTAAGATTGGAGGATAGGGATTTAGGCCTTTTTGCACTGTTAGATATTGTGGAATGGGATGGTCAGTCTGGAAAGGTCATTGAGCTAAAGACAAGCAAGCACAAAAAAGGTGATGC
>JAGGXT010000253.1 GCA_021162905.1 Candidatus Odinarchaeota archaeon
AGCGACGAAGTTATAAGTTTTTCATATCAGACTATATACAAAGCTAATTCTTACTTGTTAGATGATATTAGTTGTACAAGGATTGGTGGATTTTTAGAAAGGTATGTTATAGCTAAAAATAATATAATTCCTCCTACAATCATTTTCTTTCCGCCACGCGTATCATATCCGGTTGCCCAAAATATAAATCCCAATGCAATGCTAAATATCGAGGCAAAGTTTCCTATCAACATTGTAATATTCCAAAGCAATGCCAAATTCCGCTGAAGTTCCTCAAGAATCTCAATTATCATGACTAACACCAAATAAAAAACTCAGAACTTTATTTAAAATACGATATTATATTTTTCTCTTATAGAAAACGTACATAGCAGCCACTGTTACCACTACTACCATTATTATCAATAAAATCCATAAAATCAAAAATTCTATGAATAACATCAATTCCTCTGAGAGTCCAAATAAGATGAGTGCGATGAATAGAAGCACCAACAGTAAAATGAACTTATATAAAATTCTCTTTCTATTAACCTTTTTCCCTTTTCTCTCTTCCTTTTTTTCTTTCGGAAAAGTAGGTATGCCACTCATATTGATCACTATATTGCGATTATACAGATGATAAACAATAGTAATAAGTTAAAGATATATTTTGCTTTTTTACCAGAAAATAACATCATTAATCTCAAAATGAAATTAAGTATCATATTCTTTGCTCTATATATCGTATATCCTCCTCCGAAAGTCTCCATCCCATAGCACCTGCATTTTCCTCAATGTGCTCGATTCTAATGGCTTTAGGAATTGCTATAACCATATCTTTTGAGATCAACCAGTTCAACGCTACTTGAGTAGCTGTTTTACCATATTTTTTACCTATTTCAATTAGTGTTTTATCTGTAGAGACGTTGCCTTTAGCAAGAGGCGTATAAGCCATAAGCGTTATTCCCTCTTTTTGACAGTATGGCAGGATATCTCTTTCAACACTTCTATCATATACATTATATTTAACTTGATTGGCAACGATATCCTCCTTTGAGAGATAACTTCTCGCTTCCTCCATTAGCTCTACGCTAAAATTGCTTACTCCAATATATCTGACTAATCTATCACTAACAAGCTTCTCCATAGCTTTCATTGTCTCGCTCAGTGGAATCCTTGGATTTGGCCAATGAATTAGGTATAAGTCAATATAATTCGTTTTTAAACGCTTAAGACTTCCTTTTGCCGCTTTTAAAACATCATCGTATCTCAAATTTGTCTCCCAAACTTTAGTGACTATAAATACTTCCTCTCGATTAAAAATCTTTATAGCCTCGCCTACAAGCTCCTCTGCATGTCCTCCTCCATATACCTCCGCTGTGTCAATCAGCCACATACCCAAGCTTATTCCATGTCTTAAGGCCTTTATTGCCAAATCATCTTGAGAATAATCGGGAGTCATGGATCCTCCGATTTTCCATGTCCCTAATCCTATAGCAGGTACCTTACATCCAGTTCTATTTAATTCTTTTAAATCTTTGTGAGACAAGAGGTTCACCCTTAACGTATTCTCGAATCAAAAACATACATAACAAATTAATACTTAAAGATTTAGCACGCATAAGGGAAATTTTTACAATTCTCGAAATATTTATTAATTCACTTAGTTATATATATGATTTGTATTTTAATTATAGTTAAAATTGGAGAGTGTATTTTAAAAATGAGTATTACTTCTAAAAAGACTCTATTAATAGTTCTAATATCGTTCTTGCTCTTATCGTTGGCTTCTGTGAATGAGAATGCTGCTGCAGTAGAAGTTGGTGATAGGTATATATACGATTCTATCTACATGACAAAAACATCATTTAATAATACAGAGCCAGTCATATTTACTATGTCTTCTAGGGTAATGATAAACGTGACTGCAATGAATGAAACATCGGGAATCATTAACTATACAGTATCTCAAACTATGTTCCTTCCTTCTGTAACAAAAGGTTCCTTTAATACGTCAGAATCTTATATAAAGATACAAGGTTATGCAATGGATCTTGACGGTGATGAATACTATGACTCTATTAATATAGCTGTAGTGTATCTGGGTTTTATATGTAAAAACATGACCAAGAACGTTGAAGAGATGAATAGAACATTAAATAGCTTCATAGAGAATTATACGCTGTTCACGTTGCTTCGTAAAGATTTTAATACTGATAATAGAACATTTACAGTAAGGCTAAAGGCACCGGTTGAGAAAAATATATTGATACATTCGTCGTTTGAAAACTATCAAGGATTCGCGTATATAACACTAAAAGTCATTTTAACGGAGGATTATGTTATTGACACATGCTTAGTATATATAGGAATGGATTTAACGAGTCCTACTCATGGAACTGTGCGGTATGAAGAAATTCTTCTAGATCAATTATATAGAGAAGCTCCTCCAAGTATGTTTAGTCTTGAAAACTTAGAAGAGTTTCTTAAGGAGGCATCTCTTGTAATATTGGGTGGCGTGGCAATAATCTCGTTAATTATCGGTGTGTTAATTGGTAAAAAGTTATGAGCATGATTATTTTTCTCTTTATACCCTTACTAGCTGGGATATACCCTAGAAGCCGGTTATAAATGTTAGAAAGGTTTAAAATAATAACTGTGTTATATAGTTACAA
>JAGGXT010000113.1 GCA_021162905.1 Candidatus Odinarchaeota archaeon
CTAAGAAGAAGTATAAGTATGAGTACTCGGGTGGTAATATGGGTGTTGATTTATCAGTAGAAATTTTAGGTTTTAAACTCAAAAATCCACTTATTCTATCATCAGGACCTAGAGGATGGAACGGAGAGGCTTTGAAGAGAGCTGCTCAAGCAGGTGCTGGTGCGGTAGTCACAAAAACTATATCCTTTGATCCAGCTGAGGTGCCAAGACCATGCATAGTGAAAATTGGTGGTAAGCCTATTACTATAAATGCCGTTATAAATGCTGAAAAATGGAGTGACCTAACTTTGGAGGATTGGGTTGAACGAGAAATAAAAATAGCAAAAGAGGGTGGAGTCCCAGTTATAGGAAGCATCTGGGCACCACCAAGGCAGGCAGATAGAATTGGCGAATTGGCAGAAATGGTAATGGATGCAGGTGCTGATATGATAGAAGTTCCCGGTTATTCTCCAAAGGAAGTGATTTCTCTTGTTGGTAAGATAAAGGAGAACAAGAAAGTAGATATACCAGTAATTACGAAATTAGCATTGGACGTCTTTGAGTTCGAACCTTATATTGAAGCTGCTGAAAAAGCGGGAGCTGATGCCATCTCAGGAATAGATACTATGGGACCTGCATTAGATATAGACGTTGAAACTGGAAAACCTGTTGTTGGAAGTGAAACCGGGTTTGGTAGAGTTTCAGGACAATATATATTCCCATTTGCACTATATTGGATAGCACGAACTAGGCAACTAACAAAACTGCCAATCCTCGGGGTTGGAGGAATAACTAAAGGAACTGATGTCATAAAGATGATGATGGCTGGTGCAAATGCTGTTCAAATGCATACTATTGTCATCATAAAGGGATATGAAGTATTTCAAAAATTAAGAAAAGAGATAGAGGAATACCTAGAGAGAAAAGGATACTCATCAATACAAGAAATTATAGGGTACACTCAGCAATTCTTGGTTCCTGAAAAAATAAAGGTGAAATATGGAGGAGTTGTCTCAAAAGTAGACCCAGAGAAATGTACTGGTTGTAAATTATGCACGCAAGTTTGTTGTTGGGATGCAATACACATGGTTGATAAGGTAGCTGTATCTGACCCAAATAAATGTTATGGCTGCGGGATGTGTGTGAGTGTCTGCCCGACAAATGCAATTACACTTGTCGAAAAATAATCACTTTTCCATATTTTTCTATATTTTATATTAAGGCTCCACTGGCTACAATTACACTCCCAGAAAGGTAATCATTTTTTGCTGCAAAAACTACAACCTCGGCTATTTCTTCGGGAGTTGCAAAACGACCAAGTGGTATTACTTTTTCAATTCTTTTTATTAGTTCCTCTGAAGTTTGTTTCCAATTATCAGTCATTGTAGCTCCTGGAGCTATTGCAACAACAGATATATTGTATTGTCCAAGTTCTTTAGCTAAAGCTTTCGTAAATCCAATAATTCCAGCTTTCGCGGCAGCATAATGAGAAACGCCTATTTCGTGATGCCACGGAAAAGCATAGCCAACTATCCCATAGACTGATGTTATATTTATTATCTTACCAGATCTTTGATTAATCATATATTTAATAGCAGCATGCGTACAATTGTAAACACTTGTCAAGTTAACACGAATCATAAAGTCCCATTCTTCTGGAGATATATCTTGAATAAAGCCATATTTAAAAACGCCTGCATTATTTACAAGGATATCGATTCTTCCAAATTTTTCTACAGTTTTCTCTATTAAGCGTTTAGCATCCTCGTAGATTCCAACATCTGCTTGAATAACAAGAGATTCTACTCCATATTTCGATACTTCTTTTTGAACTTCAAATGCAGCATTTTTCGATTTATTATAATTTATAGTAACATTGCATCCCTCTTTAGCAAGAGCTATTGCGATTGCTCGGCCTATACTACGTGAAGACCCAGTTACCACACAAACCTTTCCCTTTAAGCTCACGCTGTCTCACCATCCTCTCTCATTATTTCCTTTAAGTCGCCAGATCGGATAACCCTCATAGCCTTGTATAACGCATGATCCCTTGATATAGATACAGGATAACCACTAAGTTTATTCGTGTAAGCCAAAATACCATCCACTATAGCGAGAGCAGGTATTACATACTTGGCACTGTAGATTTCGCCATAGAATAACCAATCAGCACCCATAACTTGATTTACCGAATAAAGGGCTGTTACAAAGCCAATAAAAGCAGGTTTTGAATATGGCCAACTTCCGATGAATTCTATTGCATTAACAGCTCCATTTCCTGTTGGCCATCCAAATTCTTTTTTAACAAGTTCTATAGCTTTAGCGGCAAGGCCTAAAGATGGGGGATCAAACACTATGGTATCTAGAAGCGGTTTTGTAATACCAAATTTTTCAGCTCTTGGTAAAAGTTCTTTAAGGATCATTATTCTTCCAGTGGGGGTCGCGTCAGACGGATTTAAGGCCAAGAGAAAAGCACATTCTATTTTATTATTTTTTAACTCCTCCAACTCAGATTCCTTTGATTCGGGTGATATTGCATCATAAATTATTCTATCGTTAGCTCCTACTTCATTTACATATCGAACTGCGGGCAATCTTATTTCGGGAACTGTGCCATCAATAATTATTGGTTCGTCAGTAACATCTAATGCAAACTCAATATACTTCAACATTGCTTCGGCTGTTTGAGCATGAACATCCAATACAGGCTGAAGTCCAAAGCCCTTAGCAATTTCTTCATGCTGCTCAATAGCTTTCTTAGCTTTTTCACGATCAAACTCACCAGTCTTATGATTGGATACTATTTTATCATCTTTATGAAAAATGGTTCCAAGTACGGCGATAGAATTTTTGCCACCTTTTCTCCCGAAAATGACATTACCTACCTTAAATGTCTTCTCGTTTTCAAAATAGAACATATAACATACCTCCAACAATTATAAAAAATAAATAGTGAAAAAGATTGTGTTACTTTTTAACTTTTTTTCTTAACTTCTCTAAGTCGCCTATGTATTCACTTAATTTTAGTTTTTCTAACGTTTCTCTTAGCGGAATACCGTCTCTGTCCCAACCTCTGAGTTTATAGTATTCATCTTTCATTTTTTCTATATCTTCTGGCTTCAGTGCAACTCCTTTCTGAGGCCCAGTTTGAATTGGATCGTACATTCTTGGTGGTAAGCTATCATCATCTCTTGTAAATCCTTCTCTCGTATTAAACAATCTGGTTAGTGTATAGACCCTGTCAGTAACTTCTACTAAATCATCTCCAGTAACTTCTATTCCAGTTAATGCGGTATACAATGCAGCATATTCATCATAGCTTAATAATATAAATCTACAATAACCCATTATGTCTGGTAGTGTTCTTGAACGTTGAGAGTCTATAACCAATTGTGGCTTCTTCTTTATAGAGTATCTCTCATAATCTGGATTGAATATCTCTACGTACATAGTCCATGCTCTATTGTGAGCCCCACCAATGTCATTTGTAACATACGCAAGAGCCATTCCAGGGGTGGATCGAGGATCGTATGCTGGCAGTTCCATACCCTTTACATTAACAGCATATCGTTCAGCGCCTTTGCCTATCTTTTGAGCCGCCCGTTTCGTTCCTTCTGCAAGTATATCTCCAAACCCTTCACGATAGGCTATTTTCTTTATCATTTCGACAAGAGCTTCTCCATTGCCGAAAGTCAATTCAATTCCGTCGGTGTCTTCCTTTGTTATTATACCACGTTCGTATAATTCCATCGCGAAAGCAATTACATTCCCTGCTGATATTGCATCTATTCCTAGGAAATCACAAAGTTCGTTAGCCTTCGCTACAGCATCAAAATCGGAAACTCCACAATTGGAGCCTAATAATGTTGCTGATTCGTACTCTGGTCCTTCTATTATTATGGTTCCATACTTTTCACTCTTTACTACATTAACACCACTACATGCTATTGGGCATCCAAAGCAAGCTCTATTCTTAAGTTTTATTCCTTTCTCATTTAGATACTTGCCACTGAAAACATGAGCATGCTCAAAATATGTAGTCTGGTAGTTCCTAGTTGGCAGTACACCCCATTCATTAGAATCAAGTGTTTGTAGCAGTGTCGTATTCTCAAGTAATTTATTTCTAGCAGGACTTTGCATTGTTTTCTTAAATGCTTCATCAGCCAATTCAAGAAACTTCTTTGGGTCATGAATTTTTATATCTTTGGACCCTCTTACTGCAATTGCCTTTAGCTTCTTTGACCCCAATACCGCCCCAGCCCCACCTCTGGCAGCCTGTCTAAATAAATCGTTTGTTATACATGCAAACCTAACTAAGTTCTCACCAGCAGGACCTATTGCTGCTACTTTTATATTCCTATCGAAATGATCTTTCTTAATAATCTCATCTACTTCTTTAACTGGCTTACCCCAAAGATGTGATGCATCAAGTAGCTTAACCTCATCGTCATTTATCCATAAGTAAACTGGTTTATCGGATGCTCCCTTGATGATGATTATATCATATCCAGCAAATTTTAGTTCTGGCCCAAAATGTCCGCCAGAAAATGTATCAAGATAAGCTCCAGTAAGAGGACTCTTAGTGATAAAAGCATATTTTGTTGACTTTGGAACGTATACCCCTGTAAATGGACCAGTAGCAACAATTATATGGTTTTCTGGGGAAAACGGATCTATGCCTGGCTTGTTTAAATCATAAAGCAACTTAGCACCAAAGCCACGTCCGCCAACGAAACGCATAACCAAGTCTTTATCCAGCGGTTTTTTCTCTATTTTCTTTTCAGTTAAATCAACATATAAAACCGTATTTGCATAACCTGAGATCATATAATTCCTCCCTTATTAATCTTCATAAACAAAAATTTCACCACTCTCACCATTTATTCTAACATGAGAATGATTTTTTATACTTTTTAAATCTTCAACCGAAACATCAACAATTGTAGGTATTTCGGCCAGAATCGCACCAAAGACTACTGGTGGGTCTGGAATTACCATTACTAGCGCACTTGGATTCTTTCTTATCAACTTCAGATAATATATTGTTGATGTAGACCCTACAGACCCTCTCCCACTATAGAACATGAATATCTTTCCAGCTATATTTTCCCCTTTCAGTGGGTGATTAAATTCTATAATTTCTCCCGTTTTTTGATTAACGCCCCCAAGAAATGATATGCTTTCTGTTGTAACTATAGCTTCCCCTTCCACAATTCCAGGGTATACTCCACGACCTTTAATGACTCTATACTTATTTTTTCTCATTACTCCCACCTCCCTGTGAATGCTGCCTTGATTACTTTATCTGTTCTACCGAAGTAAAATCCAGTTCCAGGTATAAATGACTGCCCATAATATGACTGCTTAACAGCATTAGTTGCTATCATTTCGGGTTTCTTTTTTAAGCCATCCATTAGCAATGGGCATGTATCTCTATAAACCTTTGCACCAGTAGCCTCTATTTTATCAATTATGCCCATTCTCTTAGCAATTTCAAAAATCCCAGCCGATGTAAAAAACCAGACTTTCAACCCTTCTTTAACTTTTTTCCCTTCGAGTAAAGTTGCGTATTTCTTTAGTTCATCAAGAGATAAGTGAGGACATCCAATAACGACCGTTCTGACTTCACCAGAACCCGTCGTTAACTCCTTATATGTCCGTTCTATATCCTCATTTGTAATTGTTATTTTATCCTCTGGAACGTCTCCTTGAAATGCATCTTTTAGTGTTTTTGCTTCAGGCGTTACTCCTACTACATGATACAATGAAATTCCACCCATAAGTGCTAATGAGTTTGCTAATATCTTTAACTGGTCAATAGTTGGGTTTTTAATCCCATCAAAAACAGGGACTGCTGGGCCAACTATTTTTCCCACCTGGAATCCTAAAGAGCTGAAATCAGCATCATCTACAAGCTTTGCTTCTACCTTTACGAGTACTGTTCCTTTTCTATTCTCGGTTAGATGGTAACCATATTCTGGTGTTCTTCCTATTAATGCAGAAATAAGTCCACTTTGACCACTTTCTCTATTTGTTCTAGCTCCAATCACACTATTAAAAAACGTAACAGCCGAGGATTCACATGATGCTATATGATCACCAAGCTTAACCAAGTCTTCTATTAAATAGTATGGGGTGCATGTAAATGTTAGCCTGATACCAAGTCTTCTGAAAATTTCTACTATATTCATTGCCATTTTAACTACATCTTCTGAAATTCCTAGTTCAGTCCATCGTTCTCTATCTATCGAGAGTGTCTGGCATGTTGTAGGCACTTTTACTTTAACATCCTCTGTGATAAAGCTTTTAAGAAATTCATGTTCCCCGCGTATATTTGTGGATGTTAAACTTACATGAGCATAAACAATAGGAACTAATCTCTCAGCTCTCATTGCATCTCCAAAGCGTACCATTATCTCCATCGCTTTTTGTAACAAAGGGCCTTGCTCGCCATCAAGTATTTTTTCTTCTTCCTTTGTAAGATACATGAAACCACCCTTTTATCCTAAAAGTGCTTTGCTCAATGTACTAATATATTGCTCACTTTTAATTTGAGCAATTTGCTCAGAATCCAATATTTGAAGAGCTCCAGCTGGACATCGTTTTACACACTCACCACACAGTATGCAGTTCATTGCATAGTTTTCATCAGGATCCATGAACATGGCACCAAATGGGCATGCCTCGACACATGCTCCACAACCAATACACTTCTCTTTGCTAACATAGACTAAGCCCTTTTCCGTCCTTGAAATAGCACCTGTAGGACATGCTCTTATACAAGGAGCATCATTGCAATGATGACATGCAACTGGTTTGTCTAACCCTTCTTCTGTTCTAATAACCCTAAGCCTAGCTTTCTTGTAATTAAAGACTTTATGAAAGGTATATGAACATACAAGCTCGCAATTTCTACAACCAGTACATTTTAGGGGGTCTATATAAAGGTACTTGATAGCCATGATAG
>JAGGXT010000042.1 GCA_021162905.1 Candidatus Odinarchaeota archaeon
TACTTTAAAAGCGCAATAAAAATAACTTTCATGAAAAACACAGCAGCAATAAGTTTCTACCATAAGGGGGAAAATAAATATTGATTCATTATATTTTAACTATAAAGTCGCCAGGTGAACCTGTTTATTCAAATATTTTAACTAGTGTCTATCAAAAACACGATCTTGATGTAAACTTGGTTGCAGGAGTACTCCAAGCATTAAATACTTTTTCGAATGAAGTTTTCAAAGAAGAAGCGACAAAGATTATTCTAGAACACTATGATATCCTTATTTATCGTTTGCTAAAGGATCACATTATTATATTCATCATTGATAGAAACGATATGAGCTCCCATCCTGTTATAGGAGACATCGTAGCAAACATTAATCTTGCTATAAAGAGAAATGGCGATATGAATAAGGAAGATTTCTCAAAAATGATAAATGAAATTGTAATTAAAGCCTTAGAAAGAGAGTACGAAGAATTTGGGCTGACGGATCTTTTAAATCTTACAAAGCAACTCCAAAAGGAAATAGTTTATCCGATAAGAGAAGAGGCTCTAGAAAAAACAGAACTATAATGTTATTATTTATTTTTCATATAATAATTAAGTACTATAAAGGTTTATTGTAAATGAGATTTCTCTATTTTTGATTAAAGTAAATTATGTTCGTTTTATTTTTCGAGCGTTCTTTATGAAATATGGAATTATTGTTTTCTGGAAAATTTCTATATTTTCTGAAGATGTCGTTGCTATACCGATGACATTTTGTGTTGTTACATCAGGTATCCATAAAGCTTCTTGATTTGCGTTTATTATACAAAGATTTTTAAAGGGCTTCTTGGCCTGCCATATTCTGAAATTCGGTTTTGAAATCAATTGCATATAAGATTCTTTTGGAATTTCACTGGATAATATTAATTCGACAAGAATCTCCTCAGATATGTCCTCTAATATTTCAAGGATATTGCTATCTACATTTGGCATTAATAAAATGATTGTATCAAGAGGTCTTTTTAGGATATCCTTTGCGTAAGATAGATTGGCATCCAATGAGTAAATGTACCAAGTATGTGATGGTCTTTTTTCCAGTGATTCCATAACAAATGACCAAAGGCTTTTGCTTACATCTGTATACTCCACAAAGTCATCCTTTAAGCTTTTTATATTTGAAGTTACTTCATTCGAAAACGTGTTTAGTTGCTCTTTTAATTTATGCTCAGCCTTAGCAGTTTCATCTGAAATGAGTTTAATAGACGAGTCTACTAGAGATGATATGCTATCTCTGGATTCGCTTATTGCTTTAAGAACCAATGTTCTTAATAGATCAGTACTATTATCAAAAGTCTCAATCACCGATAATATGTCAGTCTTTATTGCTTCATTTAAAGTCATAAGACTTGAGGATGCAGATTCTATGGACTTCTGCACATTTTCAGCAATTTTATCTTTAACTGATTTGAGCAACTTTGCGGATCCATTAGCCAACTCTTTGGATAAAGAGTCCAAGCTTTTCGAAACTTCTCCTCTTACATTGCTTAGTATATTCTTGATTTCATTATAGGTATTGAAAAATCTATCAAACTCTCCTTTAATCGATTCTGTTACCATCTTTGAAATTTCAGATACTAAGGAGGATATCCCCTCATCCAGATTTAGAATATTAGATTTACTGGATTCTATAGTTTCATTGATTTTTGTTTTACTTCCATTAACTAAGGTATCTACATTGCCAGAGAATTTATCTTGGAGCTCAGTTAAGGTTTTTGTTATTTCCTCAGAGATTAATGCTTTGTCCTCTTCAAATTTTGAACTCACCTTGGAATCCATTTCGGTAAATAAGTTAGTTATATTGGATAACTCCTCATCATGTAACTTTTTAGCATCTTCAATTGTATCATTTATTTTATTTTCTAGGGTATCAGTAAGCGATAGGACATCTTGTACTGAGACTGATAAAAGGTTAAGAGTTTTTTCATTAAATGTTTTAGCATCATCAACTATTTTGCTTATACTTCTATTAAGAGTTGAAATCATGCTAGTAGCAAAAGTTGATGATGATTTTTTATGCGACGCAATTATCTCATCGAATTTCTTTCTTAAATCTTCTTTTTCGGCTGATATCATAGACTCTACGGCGTTTATTAGTGTTTGAGAGAGAGATTCGACCTTATTTTTTGCTTCAGTTATAGGGGATTCTATAGACGCTAAGCTTTTTGAAATAATATCAGAAAATGTTTTTTGAGCGCCCTCAACAATGGATATAGATTTTGTGAAACCCTCGTCTATGTTTGACAATGTCAACTTGATTAATTGGTTGAGAGACGACTTAAAGAGTTTACTTTCATCTAAAAGGGCTTTCATTATGTCTTTCTCTTCAGATTCTAACATATTTAATACAGCAGCGTCGGAACTTGCGATATGTTCTAGTGTACTTTTCTCAAATGATGAAAACAGAGTCTCAACCTGCTGACTTTGGTTTTCACTCAGAAGGCGAAATACTTCTTCAGTTTCAGATTTTAGTGACTCTAAGGACTTAGAATACTCAGAGAATGTATTAATAATTTCATTTTTCAGAGCCTCGCTTTCCTCTAAGTTCTTTTGAAGATAGTTATTTAGAGAGCCTATAAATAAGTTTAGTGTGCTGCTAAGCGTACCAGCTACAGTAGTTACTTGATTTTCCATAAAGGAAATCATATTACTTTCTAGCTCATTTACAAAGTTAGAGAACTGTGTAACCATTTGGGAGAACATTCCAGAAACGCCATCAACCCATGTTTTTTGATTTCTTTGCAACTCTTTAACTTGAAGATCTAATATTTTGGTTATTTCTCTCTGACCTTTAGTAAATATCTCCTCAAACCCTTTTATGTTTCGTTCAAAAAACGCATCAATCTTTTTTATTATTGAATTTATCCACTCGATCTCTGCTGATAAATTACCACTAAACTTCGAATATAGGTTATTATATAGCTCTTCATTTGTTTTAAGTAACTGCTCTTTATATGCTAAGAACTGATTTTTTGAAAAATCACGAAGTTCATTTAATTTATTTAGAATTTCATGCTTTAGAGAGGTCGTTCTGCGTTCAAAAGCTTCTCCTAGAGCTTTTAATCGACTATCGACATCTTCCATAACTCGGCCAACAACGTTTTTTAATTCTTTAGAAAACTCATCTCTTGTGGATGTAAGTTCGTTTATCTGATTTTGTAGTATTTCATTTATTTCAGTTTTAAGCTCCTCGGTACTAGCCATTACAGTTTCTTTGAAAAAATCAATTGTTTTTATTAGAGATTCTGCTGCAGATGGGATTGTATTTTTTGACTCTGACACTATATCATTTAGGACTAAATCAACGGAGTCTTTAGTTTTTCTTGCAAGGGTTAAAAATTCTTGGTCATACTTTTTGAATTGATTTTTAATCTGCTTTGATATATCTTTAGTGACAGCACTCATATCTTTCTCATATTCTAGTATTCTCTCTTTGAGATCATCCTCTGCGACCTTAATGAGCTCATTTGACTTTTGTTTTGTTATTGTAATTGATTCTTTTACTGTAACTAAGATTTCATCGTATTTTGATAATGTGGAAGAAATCATATCTCTGAACCGCGTAATAGTTTCTTTTTTGATACTAGAGGCTAGTTGGGATAGATAACCATAGAAATCATCTACCCTTTTACTCATAATTTCAGAGTATTCTTTAACTAAAGAAGTTAGCATTTTTCCTACTGATTCGCTAAAAGTAGAGAAACTGTCATTTAACTCTTTCTCCAATCGCATTAAATTTCTCATGGTCTCATTAATGAGTATTGTTTTGTTCTCTGTATACTTGGTAATAGTGTCAGATATTTGCGATATTGCCACGTCTCCTATTTCTTTAACAGTTCCTATTAATGATTCTATAGCAGCTGTTTCCTTGTTAAATCCACTATCTAATATTTCTTTAAACGAATCAAAATATTTTTTAACAAGTTTTTTATTTGCATCGACATACTTTTCAAGAGATTTATCTATTTGACCCGCAAGAGCTTCAGCCAATTGTTTAAAACTCTCAGAGGCCTTTCCAATTTCTTTAGCTACATTTTCAATACTACCAGCAACTTTAGGAACATTTTCGTCTATTTTTTCGAGTGCAGAAGTTATATCTGAGCTATAAGATGTTAATCGTTCTACAAATTTAGACTTACTCAAGTTTAAGTCTCGCTCAACCTTCTTTGAAAAAGCGTTAAATATCTTATGAATGCTCTTTAAATTCGTTTGAGAGAGCTTTTTAATTCCTTTCTCCTGTGAAATTAACTTTTCTACTATCGTTTGCGTCTTCTTAGCAATAACCATATATGGAGGGAATGCTATAAACCTTACCGGATGCTCTTCAATCTTTTTTATAAGACCATAATTTACTAGTTTTTCGACTATTAAATCTATCTTTGATAAGCTTACTTTTGTTAATTCGGAGATAGCGGAGCTTGTTAGTGGACCGAATATAAGTAATGCTGAATATACTTTAGCTTCATCTTCAGTTAGTCCGAATTTTGTTTTTAAAATGCTTTCAAAAGAGCCTTTTGAGCCTTCCTTCATAATACCCTCTCCTGTATATTACTTTAATTAATTAATAAATTATAAATAATAATATATAATATTGTTATAGATTTTAGTATATATTAGAACCTTTAGTATGTTTTAAAAACCTCTTCGAATATTCTTCTATCTTAAAAAATATGTTCTTCAAAATATATGGAGATGGAAAACTCTCCACCCCTTCGGATTCATCAAAAATACTAATTACAATAACTATTTGATCCTTTTCCGACTCTTTACGCCTGATTATATTAACAAAATCAGAAAATGCAGACATCTCCTTCTGAAATTCTCTTGATATAAGTGCAAAATCTTTTGGTTCTAAGTTCTTAGAAGCTTCAAGAAAAATCTTCATATACATTAACCCTTCTGCTGTAG
>JAGGXT010000216.1 GCA_021162905.1 Candidatus Odinarchaeota archaeon
CAATAATAGGAGTGATATTTGTACTTCTTGCAGTTCCATCTCTTAGAATCTCTTGGTAATTGTATTGCCGCATTTACTAAAAATAAATAGACCACAGATGCTTTATCTTTACGCTTTCATGATTGGATTTCTTATTAGGGTTATTCCAGAAATTATTGCATACCCGTGGCCAGTAGGGTGGGATACAGTAGGATATATTGCAAGTACTATCATTACACGAAAAGACTATATTGGAACCTTTTCATCAGATATTCTACAAAAGAGACTACCAGCGTTTTTCGTATTTTTACAGGTTCTTATAGCGTTGATACCATGCGATGAATTCCTTTTATGGAAAATCGTTCCATCAATTCTTTATGGGTTGCTGGGTATATCTGTGTTGTATTTTTTAAAATCATATTATAATCTTAATTCGACACAATCAATAATAGGAGTGATATTTGTACTTCTTGCAGTTCCATCTCTTAGAATCTCTTGGGATTTACATAAAAATCTCTTAGCTAACATATTTTTAGTTGCTGGAATGGCAGATTTTGAAAACAAAAACTTTAGAAAGCGTATAAGATCCTTTATAATGCTCATATTAGCGGTTCTCTCACATCAATTAGTAGCAGCCCAAATATGTTTGATTATGATATTTTATTTCTTTGCGTTTCTTATTCTTTCTTTTAAAAAGTCAATAAATATGAGCATTATTCATTTGATAGACAAAGTGTTTCTATTAGTAATAGCAGGAGCATTTACTTTATTTTACTCAGGAATTTATCCGCCAGGAGGAGAGGTTACTGTTTCTGCAACAAACCTTCTTTTAAGTCTATCACTTCTTGATAAAATTATGAATGCCCTCTCGGTGGTAAATCTATTTATTGCATTTTTCTTCTTATACATTCCATACTTCTATAAAAGACTTAATTTACTCATGAGTATTTGGATTCTTTCATCTCTAGTTCCTGCATTTTCCCCACTGACATTAGTAGTAGAGATTTCATTTTGGAGCCGCTGGATGTTTCAAGGGGTATATCCACTCACACTAACAAGTTGGGCATATCTCTCTCAATATATTGGTACCTACAACAGCAATAATATTATTCAAGCCTTTATGTCTGCAGAAAAAAATGTAAAGAGAGTTTTTCTCATAACTATTATACTAAGCACAGGTTATCTTGTCTTGACTCCAGATTTTCCTTTACCAATTTATGTAAGCCCATTAACTGTTAAATATGCGCCCTCTTCAATGGTTCAAAACACAATGCCAATAGATGAGAATCCCAATATAGTAGATGTCTTCCAATGGGTTATAGAAAATGTTCCTCAAGGTTCGTTAATTCTAACCACTCATCCATTCTATAAATGGGCAATTATACTTCTTGACGGATATAACTACACCATCATAAATGTCAAATTTAATGTGTCATATGCAACGGAAATAGCTAAGAATAATACCAATTCACCAACCTATTTAATCGCTACTAGAAGGGGGTGCCAGTTTCATTCTATCGTAATACCAGAAGCCGAATATGAGGAGATATATTCAAAAGGGGATGTTAGTGTTTATCTTTATAAAGAAAATAAGTAGATGTGACGAAAATGTCTTTAGTAGATGAAGCGGAGAGCTTTGTCAGAAGGACATATTTCTTCATGGGAGGAAAGATAATATCTACTGTAATTTCCATGATAGGAACCATAATAGTTATTCGACTTTTAGATCCTAAAGATTATGGACTTCTTAATGTTGCCTTTATCATACCTTTTCTTCTTATACTTGCTGCTGAATTAGGGTTAAATAATGCAAGCATACATTATATTGCTAAATATAGAAAGGAAGAAAAATTCTCCGAAATAAAGAATATAATTAAACTTAATATATTAACAAAAATAGTACTGAGTATGTTTTTTTCACTTCTTGTATTCTATTTCTCGGACGCTCTAGCGTATTTTGTTTTCGATGTAAAAGATCCTCGCCTTTCACTTTTAATAAAGATAGCATCCGTCGGTATAATAGCTAATACCATTTTTGATGCCGCATTATCAATTTTTATTGGATATGAAAGAATGGAATACGTGAGTATGACTTTAATTCTACAATCCACTCTTCGTTCCGTGATATCACCAACTCTTATAATATTAGGATTTGGTGTAATTGGACCTATGATTGGCTATGTTTTTGCAGCATTAATGGCAACATTGTTTAATCTATTTATCATCTTCACAAGATTATATCCATATAAGATAAAATCTGCCGAGCCCTTTTTCTCTACATTTAAAGAGATGATTAAATACGGTTTACCACTTTCTATAGTTTCAATAATTACAGGGCTTAGAACCCAAATCTTTAACTTTATACTTACAAGAGAAGCAACTCTTGATGAGGTGGGATTTTTCAATATTACAATTGCCTTATCAGCAATAATGTTACTTTTTGTAAGACCCATATCATTGACACTTTTTCCAGCCTTTTCTAGATATAGTTGGGAGAAGAAAGAGGAAAGGATTTTTCTAATTGAATATTTTCATCGTTCAATTAAGTATTCTAGCCTATTCCTGGTTCCAGTCTCCTTGATAATCACAATCTTCTCTAAGGAGATAATATTTCTAGTGTATGGATCCAATTATATAAATGCCTACAAGTTTGTATCTATCTATTTTTTGACATATATTTTAATATCTGTAGGACTTTTAACAATCCCTAGCTTTCTCAACGGCCAAGGAAAAACAATTATTGTCTTCTATAGCGAACTTATTCGTCTACTTGCCGGAGCCTCTCTTGCTTATCTTTTGGTTGCCAGCATAGGAGGAGTAGGTGTTGTTGTAGGTCTGCTGGTAGGCTCAATTGTTGGCCAAATATATCTCATTATTTGGGTCTATAGAAAATATGGCAAAGAGCTTCTTGTGAACTTTTATGAATCAATGAAGATAATCCTTACTGCAGGTGTATCATGTTTTATTGCACTTTATACATACTCCTTAATTTTTGAAGCATTGCTTTTTTTGCAGCCAATAATTTCAGTTTTTCTTGGACTATTATTTTCATCCTTGATATCTCTTGTATTTTTCTTAGTATTAGGAGCTGCTATGTATGTTGTTTCTCCTGAGGAACTAATATTCTTAAAGAGCCTCTTTTCAAAGATTAAGCCAATAGGTGTTATTGTAATATTTATTATAACAGTCGAGCAAAAGCTTGTAGAAAAAATGCACAAAAAATCATGACATAGCTCACTTTGTTAGGGCCATGAAATCTATAGTGATGCTATCAATGTCTGTAAATGTTGGATAGTACACATAAATCATTATTTGAACGCTTGTTACGTTTAATCTTCCAAAATAAAAGGTATCTATTATGAAACGATTTTCTGATTTCAAGAATAGAGAAAGTATTTTCTGATTTTCTGAAACTATAACCATCCGAGCTATCGAGTGCGTGAGCTTTGCTTTATATCCAATAACGAGAAATCTAAGTGGTACTGACATATTTAATGGAATCTCCAAAAGCGCGAATGCATCGTCTCTCGTACTATTAATTAATATTTCAGTATATGTCAAGTTGGTGATTATTTCAATAATATCGTTTCTAATAACTTGGAAGACTAAAGGAGGATCTTGAAACAAACTGGATGTATTTTTGATTAGCTCTTTCATTAAATAGTAATGCTCGTATCTTCTTGTGAAGAAGTCTTCTAATAAGGTTATGTTCTTTATCTTGTATATTCCAGGCGATAGTTCTTTTGACAAGACTCTTTCAATGGGCCCTATCGGATAGGTTTCATTGGTAATAATTATATCACGGGTTTTCCAATCATCAAATCTTTTTCCAAGAAAATCTTTTTTATCTTCAACAAGATCTCTTAAAGATCCTAGATAAATATTTGACCCTACGATCATTATAGGCCAATAATAAGATGCCTTTAACATATTATATGAAATAACGACTAATATGCTCTGATTTTCAAATCCGTACTTCTCTCTAATCCAAGTTAACTGTTCGATAACAGCATCTCTTGGTCTATACGATAACGCAGGATAATAAGCGCGAGATATGGTTTCTCCAAGTAAGAGTGAAAAAATAAGACTTATAAATAAAAGTGTGAATAGCCTTCTTCTTGAGGGAATTAGTATTTTATACTTTGAGAAGATTTTTATTGCACTCTTCTTATGTATATTTTCGTGCAAAAAGTCAAGACCAGCACCTGTGAAGAGAGGAGTAGGATAGAGTAGATAAATTCTATATACTTGCATATATCCTAAAATTATGACGAATGACGTAATGTACAGCACCCATAACGTTGACAAGATTCCGAACTTTCTATTTCTTTTTAATAAAGCAATTGTACCAAATACGCTTAGCAACCATAGTAGGGGATTTTCAACTGATGGGTGATAAAGCCATCCAGGAGGTAGCGAAAAGAAGTGAAACTCTTTTCCCACGAGATTAAGCAACCAGTATATCGCGTCAATATCATAAACTAAGAATAACGTAGAAAGAATGCTCAAAATCAGGAGCAATTTTAAGATATACATTGTACTATAAGTAGTTGTTCGGTACTTAATATATGAGTTAATTAACGATAGGATTATTGCTAAAAACAAGAAAAGAGCTACTAAAATTGCTGTCCAAAAGTGCGTCAAATAAAGTACTATGATAATTATAGAGAGAAATATTGAATCTTTTATAACACTTCGTCTACTTTCATTCATGAAAATTTTTGAGAAGAAAAGAAGAGCGATAAAAAGAAGGGCATCTGCTATCAATTGCCCATATAAATCATAGGAGACTCTTATAAACAATAAACTTAGAGGTGCTGTAAGTCCAACATAGAAGGATAATCTAAAATCCTTTGTTGCAAGATATGATGATATGGCAGCCAGAGCTATATACAATGAACCAAAAATTATCGGTGTTACTAACCCAATTATATCAAAATTATCTCTGAGGAAAAAGTAAATAACATACATCATTAACGATGGAAGTGGTTTACTCAATTTTAGAGCACTTAAGATGCCATATTTATCAATATATTCCCCATAATAAACATAAGACGGTGTATCAAAACCAACAATTCCTACAACGTCAAAAAACCTTTGCCAAACAACAAGCAACTCTACAATAAATAAACACACAAATGCTACAAATAGCCTGTAAGCAGATATTTTCCTTACCTTTTCTTTATAATCTATAAAGAAAGCTTGCGAGAGCTTTGATATATGGTCTACTATTTCACTTGGAATGAATGATGGCTTTCTCTCCAAAATTATTTCTAATTCATATATTACGAAAGCAGTTAATAAAATTATAAGGTATGCAAAAAAGAGGGGAATACTGAAGATACTATCAATACGATGCCTTTTCATGAAATCAAATAAATAAAATGCTGATTCGAAAAATGGATTATCATAAAATACCCAGAGGGCCGATGATAATCCTATTACTATTGCAATTATCATTAAGACATATATTGTGACTTCCAATTTTGTTGTAGTTGTTCGCCGTTCAACCATTAGAATCACTGCTAATATTTTGTTAGAATACTTTTGTACACTTCAATTAACTTTTCGGTTGAAAATTTCCAATTATACTTATTCTTTATTAGCTCTATGCATCTTTTTCCATACTTATAGGATTTATCTGGGTCATCGAGAAAATAGGATATAGCATCAGCAAAATCCTTTGGATCATCCTCAGTAAGCAGTCCTATATTTTCTTTTCTTATGATCTCAGACCAAGAGCCTATATCATTAGCAACAGTAGGGATACCAACAGACATGTAATCAAATAACTTAACAGGAGTCCCCATTTTTCTAGGTAAATCCTTCGTTGACGGAACAACACCGACATAAAATGAAGCTAAAAACTCAAAGAACTCATTTTCATTTGGTATCCAAAAGAAATGTGGCGAGACCTTGATTTCTTTCGCTAATTTTTGAATCTTACTAAGATGTTCTCCTTTCTTTGTAATGTAAAATTCTGCTTGAGGAACTCTTTTAAGAACATAGGGCATACTTTTTACAAACAAATCTACGTGCTCCCGATAAGCAACAAGCCCAGCATAAATAGCACTTGGATTCTTACTTCTTTCTTTTGGTTCCTCACGCCTTAAAGTACCACCAGGCTCAACTATGTGAATTTTTGATTTGTCAACATCAAATGATTTTGTTAGGTAATCATACATAAAGTTACTAACACTTATAATACAGTCTGCGCCACTCATTATTTCGCTTTCTATAGACATCAATACATTGTATCTTTTATCATACCTCTTAATGATACCCATTACAATAAGCTCTTCTGGCCAAATATTGTGGATATCAGCAATTACGGGGATTTTTAGTTTTTCTTTTATTGACACCAATGCAGCAGCCGCTATTTCCTGCTCACCTTGAATTATATCCAACTCCATTTTACAGCTTGTAATGAAATCATAAATGCTGGAGCCCAGTGAATTGATTATTTTTCTTATCGTTCTTTCTCTTAGCATAATCAAACGTGATAAGTAGGGGATGTTCAAAATTTTTCTAGCAATACTATACATTTTCTCTGAAAAAGCAGATCCTCCAGTAAATGTCTTTATTTGATGAAAAAATACATTCTCTCCCCAATTCTCACTAAAAGAAAAGGGACTTATCACATGAACCTCATGATTCATTTTTGAAAGATTTCTTGAAAATTCTCTAACTCGAACTATAGAGCCCATACTTTCTTTAGGTGGATGTGTAACCACAATACCTATTTTCATGATAGTACTACCTCTCATAGAGAAGAGATTTTGTAAATATGTGTTTACCACTAGGGGGTACGGGTATATCATCAACAATATCCCAAATTATCCTACATTCAGGACCCATAACTTTCTTAATCCCTTTTTCAATCTCATTTTTCTCATTTTCAACGGGCACACCTTTTGGAACAATAAGTATTCTTATTTTATCAAAATCTTCTTGCACAACCTGAAACTTCTTAACCCAATCTTTGAAATAAAATAAATGGGTAAAATATTCACCATGAATGATGGTACCATCCTTTCGAATAAAATTATCCGTAATCCGTCCGGTTATCTTTTTTAGAACAGGCAGATAATGACCACATATACTCTTCTCCGAGGAGAGAATACCCGTATCACCTATTTCATATCGTATTAATGGCATGGAGTAATTATGAAGTGTTGTTATCAAAATTTTTCCCACAGAGTCTGTTTGTTTAATGGATGGGTCATTAAAATTAACAACTTCCACATATTGATTAAATGAAAAGATATGCATTTCTTGATGTAAACACTCTCCTGCTATTGCCGATGATTCTCGTGAGCCATAAAAATTAAAAACTTTAGTCCCAAATATGCTTTCAATTTTTTCTCTCATGAAGTCTGTTAACATTTCAGCAGTGCTTACAATTATCTTTGGACTATGTATACTTAGTCTCTTTTTTTCAACAAATCTAGCTAGCTCATACAAAGCGGTAGCGTAAGCACGTATAATATCAGGTTTAAATTTATTTATCGTTGTAACAAATTGATGTAAATCTTTTTCTGTCATTTTAAATGCGTTAAGCATTATAGAGTTTGTTAGCCAATTGATTATTTTTCCTTGAAAACTGCCAGTTAATTCTAGAATTTCCTTCTCCGATCCCCATATTAATGCCTTCTTGGAAGATATTTCATCGACACCAAGAATATCATAGTAGTAATAGTAGTTTGTTGCTTTTGCCCATCTTTTGTACTCTTTATCTTGAACAAATCTCACTGGTTCCCCAGTTGATCCTCCAGAGGAATTATAGTACCAATCTCTTGAAGTATAGTCCTTAGAAAGCAAAAGATTAAAATTATTTCGAATATCGTCCTTTGTTAATGGAGGAATCTTTGTAAAATTTTCTAAGTTTACTGTTTTCCCATCAGTTACATCATACTCACGAAGAATTTTAGAGTAATATGGGACATTATGATATGC
>JAGGXT010000354.1 GCA_021162905.1 Candidatus Odinarchaeota archaeon
CTTAAATAATTTACTTTAGTTCAAAAATCAAGGATCTATCGTACGAGATTCTGGTTTGTGTCATTTCAAAGAAATATGATAAGAAAACAAAAAATAATAAAATTATATTATCATGTATAATTTTTTTCAAAAATTGAGATATCATTTTACCATTATTTACATATATTTTTATACTAAATTTAGATTTTTTCAATTGGTGAGTTTTATGGTGAAGGATAATGTGATGGTTGTTGGAGCTGGTGAAGTTGGTAGATTCGCCGTTGAGTATTTGGCACACTATCCTATCGTGAGAGAACTGATAATAGTAGATATAAATGAAATGCGTGGGAAAATGGTTGCCTACAATGCGGAAATCGCTGCTGCTATTCATAAATATTATCCCCGTATAGTATACGAGAAACTTGACATAGCAGATACTGAAAAAGTTGTGGATGTTCTTAGAAAGTATAAACCTAAAGTAATATTGCATGTGGCTACTTTGTTGTCTTCATTTTACTATCAGCGTCTTGCAAAAGCGTATATTAAAGCGTATAAGCTACCCTATAAATCTCACTTAGCAGGGCATACATTTGCAAAAGATTTCTACTTAATCTACAAACTTATGCAAGCCGTGAAGCAGTCAGATATTGATATTAGGGTTGTTAATCTATCATTCCCCGATAATACACATATAGCTTTAGGCAAATTAGGATTGGCTCCAACAATAGGTGCTGGAACTATAGACCTAACAGTTCATGGTATTAAAAAACATGTTTCTGAGACGCTAAATATAGAGAAGCATAATGTTAATGTAGTGATGGTAGCGCATCATGCAATTAGGACTCAAGACGCAAAATATGTGCCATTCTACCTGAAAATTGAAAAAATAAATGGTGAAGATCTCACAAATAAGTTTGACGCAGTTGAGGTTGTAAATAAAGGAACATATTATACAGGCGTTTGGGGTGGAGGCAACTCACCAATGACAGCAGCATCTGCAGTTGATAATGTAATAGCTTTATTGAGTGATTCAGGAGTTATAAAACACGCTCCAGGTCCAGCAGGTCTTCCTGGTGGATGGCCAGTAGAGATAACATGGGATGAAGTAAAGGTTGTGCTACCTCCAGAAGTATCTATGGAGAAAGCAATGGAAATGAATATTGAGGGTATGAAACTTGATGGTATTGAACGCGTTGAGAACGACGGCACTGTTGTTTTCACAAAGGAAACTGTTGAGTATATGGCTACAGCATTAGATATGCACTGGACGAAAGTTAAGCCCGATGAAACACTAGACATGTCAAAAGAACTTATTGAAGCATATCACAAACTTGAAGAAAAATTAAGAAAAGAGGGAATTATAAAATAGATTCACCTCTCTATTTTTATTAAATGATGTTTATTTTCTACGTTGGTGCAACATTATCGCAATTCCTATTATAGCAATTATTGCAATTCCAGCAGCGACATATATTAAGGGCATAAACTCACCTTTAGGTTTTCAACAGAAAAATGATAGTGCATCTTTTATTGTTATCGAATTGTCATAGATATCCGTAGCTATTATATCTACACTAAATTCTCCTATTCCTGATAAGTAAAGTTGCCTGTTACTATATTATCATCAACAATGGCTTCTGTTTCTACATAATACCCCAGTTGCTATCAAATCGGATTTTATTTCAGAATGGGGCTGTGACTTTGATTTCGTCTATAACACCTGCCTTCGCAAGCACGAGAGGCCCATGACATATTGTTGCCAAAACTAAACCTTTTTTGATAAGCCTCTTTGACTAAATCTAAGACAAATTGATGTTCTACAATCTTATGGGTAAGGTTATTAGAGAGGTTTATTATTTCGACGAGCTTGGTGAGCATAATATACAGATGATGTTATTAATGCCGTAAGAAATGCATTAAAGAAACTAATATAAAGTATTACTCGTTGCAAGCACATCTGGCAAGACGGCCTTAAAATTTGCAGAAGCCCTAATAATAATTGATAGAATCCCGTACAAATTTTATGATTCAGTTTTAGAATTAGTGAAATGGCATGTTCCTATAATTGAACATGTTGTGGGAGATATCTTGGCATTTGTGGGAGGTCAGGGATTAAAAGTTGCTGTTGAAATAGTGTTCATGGCAGTACAAGGTGGCTATATTAAACCAGGTGACGAGGTAATCTCAGTTGCAGGCTATGGTGGAGGTGCAAATACCGCTATAATAGTAAAAGCTAGTTTTCCAGAAATGTTATTCTCTGCGGATGTAGATAAACGACTTGAGATAAGAGAAATATTAGCTATGCCCAGAAAGAAGAAGTGGTGAGATTGGGACAAAAGAGCATGCCTTAAATGATAAGGAAAGAGGTTAGCAATCTCTTCTAATTTTTTCAAGAAAGCTATTTAACTTTCTATTGAATATTTTCATTAGCACAGGGTATATTATTCGCAAATGAACAGGCAATCCTTTACCACTTGTAACATCTAATACTAATTTAGGCACATCATTAGACGTGCCTAAGTCTTCAAGGAAGGTAAAACCTTTCAATAAATAGTCATCTTTTCCATTCCACTCGTGCACGTCAAATACCTTATTCAACTTGCTATCAATAGTAGCATCGGCCACTATCCATTTATCTAAGTATACTTCTGCTGCAACATGATAAATTATTCTATCTCCTCTAAATTTCTTCTCAGATTTTGAAAATAGTAAATTGTTTATCTTCGCTACTGTTTCATCGGAGAATTTCACTTTCCAAGTGTGGAAACGACTTGGGATTCCAATTGATCTATATAGAGCAACTTGCAGAATTGCTTTTGATACACATATTAGTGGCTTATTCCTATTTCTCAGTACTTCGGACGCTTTATAAATAGGCGAGGCTCCAAATTTTAAGTCGCGAATGAAATTAAAAATTCTAATTGCGGCATCAATATTACACGTAGAGCCCTCTATTAATCTTTCTGCAAATATTCTAATTTCTTGAGTTATATCCACATATTTGGTGGGCTCTAAGTATGGTTCCAAAACAATCACCAGATTACTATTTATTTATACTTACTTTATTTCTCTTTATTTTAAGAAATCAGATGTTGTAATCATTTCGAGAAGGGCAGCGCTAGACCATGCTTGAAGTGGATTGGCTATTGCCCGATGTGCAGCCTTAGTGGGTATAGATAGATCAACAATTTCATTGCCTACAAATGTATAAAACTCAGGGATTTTATTGAGTTTTTGATAAGCTCGTAGTAAAGCTTGTTTTATCTTCTCAGCTTGCTCATAATAACCAAGTTCCTGCAATCCCTTATAAATAATCCAATTATCATGAGGCCATATGGAGCCAAGGTTATAACTATAGGGATCAAAGTCTGGAGCTCTTGTAGAATGGGTTCTTATGCCATAGGGTGTCCATAAATCTTCTTGAAAAAGGCGTTTAACTATATAATCTATTTTGTCTCTATTAACAATTCCAGTAAAGAGAAGATGTCCAGGGTTAGAGGAAACAACCTTTTTCTGTTTTTTCTCCCCATCAAGGGCTAATGCAAAATATTTCTCCTCATCTATCCAAAAATCTCGATTAAACTTTCTCTTTAACTCTTCGGCTTTTTTCATAGCCTTTTCTACAATATCATTATTTCTACCGAGTTTCTGAGCAATATAAATTAAGCTTTGATAAGCAGCATAAACGTAACCTTGGACTTCAACAATAGCCACAGGAGGCTTAATTTTTAGATGGTCCTCAGATCCATCTCGCCATCCTTGATGGAAAAGGCCATGAGTATTCATTCTCTGATATTCTATGTAACCATCGCCATCTTTATCTCCGTATATAATGATCCAGTTGAAAGCTGCTTGAAGGTTTTCCCATATTTTTGCTATGAAAGCGATATCATTAGTATTTTTGAGATATTTTGCTGCTAGAATTATGTAAAGAGGCGTACTATCAATACTTCCGTAATATGGAAATTTCCATTCTGGCATTTCTGCCTGATCCTTAGGATTAAATCTATGCTCATGCAAAATTTTTCCAGGTTCTTCTTCAGATTTTAAATCTATGGTCTTCCCCTGGTATTCTGATAATATTTGAAGTGTGGCTTGAGCTATTGATGGATCTATTCTTAACATTTGCCATGCAGAGATTATAGAATCGCGACCAAAAAGAGTATTATACCTCGGGTATCCAGCATTAAGATAACCTCTTTGACTCTTTAATATTCTTATATCACGATAAAGTCTCTGTTTTAGCTCGTCTATTTTCACGCAGCTCCCTCTTCTTACAATTATTAGTAACTATTTTCCATTCTAAAAAGTAGAATAATAAAGGGTTATATTGTTTTTAACTCTTTAAATAGTCTTAGGTAATCCTTAAGATGTCTAGTTATTAAAAAGTTCTTTTTCACATACTCTATTCCATTAATTCCCATTTGCCTAGCCTTTTCAGGGTGTTTAAGCAAGTATATTATCTTTTCAGCTGCTTCTTTAATGCTATCTACAAGGAAGCCATTAACACCATCTATTACTTGTAGAGGAATTCCTCCTACACGACTACCTACTACTGGAACACCCTTCCATAGAGATTCTGCTACAACTAAGCCAAAACCCTCGCGGATTGATTTTAATAAAGCTACATCTGTTGCTCTTTGAAATGCATTAACCTCTATGTTGCCAACACCTATTAGATTTGTCAATAAGTGAATATCATAATCGTTTCCAGCATATCTAGCTGTTTTCTCGTACCAATACCATCCTTCTGGGTCATCAAGTGCCATAGCGGTTATGAGTAAAAGTTGAGTATCTGGTATTTTCTTCTTCACAATTCTATAAGTGTCTATGACTCCTAGTGGGTCTTTCCATGGATCAAATCTCCCAACTTGAGTTATTATCGGCCTCTCTGGATCTACATCATACTTTTCTAAGATTGAAATAACTTGACTTTCACTCAGAGGCTTATTTTTATCACTAAGTGGGTCTATTGAAGGGGGGATAATTGCTATCTTTTTCACCTCTAATCCTTCTTTAACATAGTCTTTCAACGTGAATATGGCTGCATCATATAACTTGATATACTTCGATACAAACTTCCAAATGTAAGGATTTGGAGTTGATGCGTCAATGTGACATCGCCATATCCATTTTGACGTAGATTTACGAGGATAATAACTTATAATAGCGAGTGGCTGAGGGTCATGAATTATAACAAAATCATGATCCATTTTCAATTTTTCCGCATTTATCTTACTATTACGTAAATATATTTCCTTTTCCTTTTTAGAAAGAGTAACATTATCACCTTGAATGCCATTATGAAGTTTTGTTTTTGTGATCGTAAAAAATTCTAAATCTCCCTCAATTACACCCCAGGACGTATTCAAACCAACGCTTCTCATTAAAGGGATTAGGCTATGTAGGATTTCAGCAACACCACCTCCAAGCGATGTTGAGTTTACATGAATCACTGAAGATCCACGAAGGTCGTCTGCCATTGACTTTATAGTTTCTATTTCCTCCTCACCTACTATATTTCTGTAATCATTTAGTTTATTTTTTCCTATAGGTTCAACCATTGACATTCTTCACACCATGTTAAGGTTTACGTTACTCATGGAAGTAAGCTTGTATATTACTGGGAATAATTATTATTTATCACTTACGTGATTGCCTTACCAGTTCTTTTATCAAAAATGTATAACTTTTCTTTATTAAATATCATCCAAATTTCCTCTCCGCTCTGAGCCTTGAAGTCTGCTTTCTCTTCAACTTTGAATATCGTATTACCTACTTCTATGTTAACTATAACCTTTCTTCCAAGAGGTTCTATTACGTATACTTTAGCTTTAATACCCCCTTCTACAGGTTTTTTACTTAATGTGATATCCTCTGGTCTAATTCCAAATACAAGTTCACTGCTTGTAGCATTTTTCTTTATTAGGTCACTGAGATTTGTAACATCAAGCATGAAAAACCCAGTGTCTATGAAAGCCTTTCCTTCCTTTTCTACAAAACTGCCATCCATAAAGTTCATAGGTGGGCTGCCGATGAAGCCCGCTACAAATAAATTTGCTGGATGTGTATATATTTCTTCTGCAGTTCCAACTTGTTGCAAACGACCATCATTCAGAAGCGCAATTCGATCAGACATTGTCATGGCCTCTACTTGATCATGAGTAACATATATTGTTGTCACACCTAGTCTTTTCTGTAATGCTTTTAGCTCTGCTCTCATATAAACTCTTAACTTGGCATCTAAATTGCTTAATGGCTCATCCATTAGGAAAACATTTGGTTCTCTTACTATGGCTCTACCTAAAGCGACTCTTTGTTGTTGTCCTCCACTCAGCTCCCCAGGTTTACGTTCCAAAAGTTCACTTATTTGTAGCAATTCTGCGACTTCTCTAACTTTCCTTTCAATTTCATTTCGAGGATACTTACGCATTCTAAGAGGAAATGCTATGTTATCGAATACAGTCATATGCGGGTATAATGCCCAATTCTGGAAAACCATTGCAATATTTCTATCTCTTGTGGGAACATCATTGACTAGTTCATCCCCTATGTATATATTACCGCTAGTTGGAGTTTCTAGACCAGCAATGCATCTTAATGTTGTTGTTTTCCCGCAACCCGACGGACCAAGAAGCACTAAGAACTCCCTATCTTTAATATGTAAATTTATATCTTCTATTGCTCTAACCTTTCCAAAATATTTAGTTAAATGTTCAAGAACAACGTCAACCACAGGTAGACCTCCATTTATTAATGAATTATATATACCATCATACATTAACATTTTGTAAATTGTATATTTATCTCAAAATCGTATAGTATAAATAAAAATTTAACCTTTAATTACCCAGCCCACCATACCTCTAACGTAGTATTTTTGAAGAAGAGTATAAACTATAACTGGAATTGCCATAACTAATATAGCACCAGCAGATAGCAGATCCCATGGTACATGATGCTTCCCTTTCATCCAAGCGAGGCACTGAGTAGCAACTAATTTATCAGAAGAATATATGAAAAGGAGAGCGAAAAAGAAATCATTCCAAACCCATGTAAATTGTAAAGCTGCTACTGACAGTAGAGCTGGCATTGACATCGGAAGAACTATCTTTGCGAAAATCTGAAAATCTGAAGCACCATCTACTTTTGCAGCCTCCTCTATTTCAACAGGGAGAGTAAGAAAGAAATTTCTTAAGAACAGGATAATCCATGGAAGCCCCCATGCGGTATGAACAAGAATTAACCCAAGGTAAGTATTTACAAGATTAAGTTTTACCATTATTTGAAAGAGCGGTATAGCGACCATTTGTTGCGGCATTGCCATTATAACTACAATGACAACAAATAAATATGTCTTAATGGGGAAACTGAACCTTGCAAATCCATAAGCTGCTAATGCTGCTATAAATATTGGTATTATTGTTGCAAAAGTCGCAATTATGAGCGAATTAGCAAGACCAGTACTTAATGGGAGAGTGGGGTGATTTAAGACACCTATAAAGTTTTCATATGTTGAATGAAATTCCGAGAAATCCCACCATCCATGTAAAACTTCTCTTATAGGTCTTATTGCCACCATAAAAATGCCAACAACTGGTAAAATCCATATTATAGCAATTATCCATGCTATTATATTAGCTACTATTGTAGAAACTTTTATCTTCATGATCACTTCCTCCCTATTGCAGTTTTTGCTATCCATATAGCTGGTGGTAATGTTAATAATGTTAGAAGTGTTGCTAAAGCTGCAGCTTGGTTATATTTAAAGTATACAAAGCCCTTAAAATACATCAGAAGAGCTAAAACATTAGAGGCCCACCCTGGGCCTCCCAATGTAGCAACATATATGATATCGAATATTTTTAATTCATACAATACAGACATAACTATAACAACAAGAGTAGCAGGTTTTAATAAGGGAAGTGTAATATGTATAAATTTCTGAAATGATGATGCACCATCAATTTCAGCTGCTTCATAATATTCACGAGGAATCGTAGATAACGCCGCAGAATACACGATCATGCTAAAGCCAGTCCACATCCATACGCCACTAAGGATTGTAGCAATCAAAGCAGTTTCTGGATGGGCTACCCATGAAATATCGGCAAGAGCGTGTATTCCCATTAGCCTCAGAATAACATTTACTATTCCAATATCTTTGTCGAAAAGAAACACCGCCATTAATCCACCCACAACCATGGGCATTACCATTCCTAAGAAAATCATAGACTTTACTATTGGTGCTCCCTTAACATCTTTTAAAATAATTGCAAAAAAGAGCCCCAATAGTACAGATAAGGGAAGATGAATTGCTATCCATACAGCATTATGCACTAATGCGCCCCAGGGAGGCGACATTGTAGGAAATCTATCTGAATTAATTATCTCTTTACTTTTTAAAAGTTCTAAATAGTTACGTAATCCTACAAACTCTCCATCTGGTGAGAGAAAACTAAGCCATAACGTTTGAATAACGGGATATATTACAAACACGATAAGAAGAATCATAGCAGGCGTTAAAAAAAATAAAATAGAAGGAAGATTCTTATGTCTCATATTGACATCACCTATACTGTTTATTAAGGTGCTTTTGATTCTATATTTTGTAGTACGGTTTCCCATTCATCTGGATGTACCCATAGATACTTCAATTGATCCCAGAAGTTGGTCTGGAACTCTCCACCAATTGTATCATCAAGGTCAGTAACAGCTGTTGCTCCTTCTAGAAGTTGAGCAACTCTCTTATCAACCTCTGGATAATCATCAAGTGACACGCCAAGATTTGTAGCTATATGACCTCCTTGTTTTACTTGTATTGTCTGTCCCTCAGCGCTTGAGAGGAACTTAACCAGCTCTTTAGCTTCGTCTGGATGTTCTGTGTATTTTGGTATAAAGCAAAAGTCTGGACAGAAGACAAACGCTTCTGCTCCTGGTAAGGAGAAGACACCTAAATCACTAGCATTTTCTACCATACCAGTTATCCAACTGCCCATGAAGTATAAGGCATATTTTCCTGCCCACCAATCTTCTAATATCAAGGTCCAATCTTTAGGTTCACTAAAGTATCCTTCTTGAAGTAATGGTACTAATCTATTTTTAAAGATGTCTTTAACTTCATCACTTGTCCATGAGACACTACCATTTATAAGGCCTTGGAATAAATCTACACCGCCAAATGTCAACAAAAAGTGTTCAGTTACGTCTGAGAGAGGCCATCCGACACCATCTCCGCTTGCTATCGGAGCTTCTATACCGTCGATTCCTTTAATTGTCTCTAATAAAGATACAAATTCATCCCATGTTGTAGGCACTTCAAGATTATGTTCTTTGAAGAAAGATATTCTGTACCAAAATCCTGGTTTAACTTTACCGGTATATGGAGCTCCATAAATTTTTCCATCAACGGAAACTTGATCTACAATACCAGGCATGAAATCATTCGGATCTACAATATCGCTAATTTCAAGTATGTGGTCAGTATTATTCCTTATCCACCACGCCCACATGAAAATTACATCAGCAGGAGCCATTTCGGCTTCAAATTGTGCTGGCAATATTGTTGCTAAATCTTCAGCTCTATACATTTTATATTGTACTTCTATACCAGTTTTCTCGGTAAATGCTTCCAAAACAGGCATAAAGTTTTCCATCTCATCGCCAGACCAAGGACCAATTATAATTAGTGTTGTTGGTTTTGGCGTTGGTTTAACCATCCAGCCGATTCCAAAACCTATAAGAAGACAGACGATAGCAACAACTATAATCATCGTTTTTGCTTCTTTAGCTGCCATTATTTTCCCCCAAAAATAATTTGTTCTGATTTGATTCTCAAGATGTATATAATGC
>JAGGXT010000289.1 GCA_021162905.1 Candidatus Odinarchaeota archaeon
CCTTTAGTAGGATTGAAAACTATTGCTTTGTCAAATCATGTTGACCAGACAACTAAGTCCTCCGCAACAATCACTTTCTTAAAGAGAAACTTCTTTACGGTTTTTGGTTCTCTAAGGATTTTTCGAAAAGAGATTTGATTAACAGTTTCAGCATTTTTACCCAGGTTCCTCAACTGCACAACAAATGTATTATTCTCTACTTGTATGCTCTCCAATTTTAACATAGATTCCTTAAATGCGGATTTAGCTTTACGTTTCGCTATCCCCTCTCCAAAACCTACTTCCCATAGAAACGATTCAAAATCCACCGACATAATACCACCTACATTAATAGTATCGCATTAATTATCGAAAAATTATTAGAGTAGGTATCCCTGTATGGTTAATGGTTGAATTTGTTGCAACAGATAACCATGACAAAACGGGCAATCTTATCGCTGTACTTAGGAAGCCTAAGTCAGAAGAGATGTATAAACTTAATGATAAGCTACCAGAGGAGTTATCAAACTTCAACATAGTTTATCATAAAGATTACATTAGAGGAGGCTTTGACCGATTAGGGGTTCTTACAAATTCAAGCGACATTAAAACATTGGTCGAATATGTGCTAACAAGAGCTAGGTTAGAAGGATTGATCAGTAGTTAAGATGATCTATTGGCTTTATGTTACAAGTGGGGAAAATTGGAAAGTTAGAGAGAATAATGCTCAGGAGTGTTGCTGATAAATTTAGGGTCCATGGGGGGATTTCGTTAAACTTTAATTAAAGTTTATAGACATGTTTCTTTAGTCTCTCAAATTGGAGTGACTATTATGAATATAGTTGACTCTTCAAATTTGTTGAAGAGGTTAGGTTTTAAAATTCTACGTATTGATGAGCCGGCCGAAGAGCCTAAGATAGCGACTATCACCTTCGGTATGATAGCACCTGCACTTAAGCAAGCTGGTGAACGAGCAAGAAAATTAGTTGATAAAAAATTGTATCAACATCAGCTTGATGTTATAAATAAATTGGAAGCAGGTTTTAATGTAATTCTGATTTCAGGTACTGGTTCTGGAAAAACTGAAGCATGGGCTGTTTATGCCATTAAAAACAGGAAGAAAGTACTAGCCATATATCCCACATTGGCTCTTTCCCAGGATCAAGTTATGAGGTTAGAAGACTACTATAGTGGTTTTGGAAGTGGTGCAGTTCTTAAAATAGAAAGTGAGACCTCAACAAGACTTCCTCGAGAAAAGCAAAGAGAAATACGCCAAAAAATAGCATATGCCGACCTTGTGATAACAAATCCTGCATTTCTTCTAAGCGATCTTAAGCGGTATGCTAAACATGGAAAACCTTTCCTGTTCAGGTTTATATCTTCCGTCGACATTATAGTTTTCGACGAGTTAGATTATTACGGCTCAAGCAAAGCTACATTACTTATCAGTGGCCTTGCAGAGCTAATTACTAAATATTTATCTAGAAAGGAACCTCAAATTTGTATTCTAACAGCTACTCTAGGAAATCCTGAGGAGCTAAAAGAGTTCTTGACGGAAATAAATGGCAGACCAACAGTTATAGTACGAGGAAGCCCCTTTAAGGTTCGGAACCATCTTTACGTTGTTCTAGGTTACGAATCGAAGAAAAAATTTGGAGATAATTTTGAAGCTGTAGAAGAAGGAGTAGATGAAATTGACGTTTTAACTGAGTATGTTAAGGCTGGAGAGGATGGTGTTACGCTTGTTTTTGCCAAAAGTATTCGACAAGCTGAACAAGTTGCACGTAAAGCCCGTGAAAAGTTGCCTGTAAGTATGCATCATCTAGTGGAAGCTCATCACCACCTAATAAATAAAGAAAAAAGGCTGAAAATTGAAGAAGCTGCAAGAGAAGGGAAAATTAAGTTAATTATTTCGCCAAGAACATTGACACAGGGCATAGATATAGGCACAGTGGTCAGAATAGTTCATTTAGGGCTACCTTTAGAGGTGAGAGAATTTAAACAACGTGAAGGGCGAAAAGGGAGAAGAAAAGAGATGCCTTTCAGCGAAACAATAGTATTTCCGAAAACAAGGTGGGATCGTAAATTACTTGAACGAAATCCACAAGATTTAATTGAATGGATTCAACTTCCTCTCGAAAACGTCTACATTAATCCCAAAAATAAGTATGTAATGGTATTTAAGGCTCTCTTTAAGTGCTTGATGTATTTAGACCTTAATGAGGAGGAAAGAGAGATATTAAAAGAATTAAATTTAGTGAATCCATATACAACCCTAGAAGGTATAGTTAAGTTGGAAATTAATGAAAAAGGACGAAATGTGTGGAAGCGTTTCAATTTCTATGAATATGGTCTTCCAATGGGGAAAAACAAAGTGTTTCAACCGGAGGGAGAAGTGCGAGATGAGCCCGTGTCCTGGCGTGATTTTATCGAAAAACTTCAGCCTTGTTGCTTTGACCCCTCTACCGATCGCATAATAACACGTGTTACTAAAAGGACAATCGAAGAGGAAGATATTCTTGAAGCAGAAAAAAAGTACTGGTTTATTAGGGAAGCAATCGAAGAGTATGAGTTAATTAAGAGAAAATGGGGTGAAACGCCTAACTTTCTTCAAGACTATCATGCTGGAAGAATTCAATCAGTAGTTGACTTATATATCGATCCTCCTAAGAAGGGATTTGGCGAGTTGATTGAATATCCCATGGCAGTTAAGTGGACCATAGAATCGAGAAAGAGTAGGGAAATTGTTGTTAACGGTGAAACCCGTTGGATTTATGATAAGAAATCCATACTACTATCCGCTAGAACTAAAAGTAAGTATAAAACCCTTACTTATGGAAAAATTTACGAATTAGATCCGGATGATGATATTGAAAAAATAAAATTAGGTCTATGTTATTTGTTAGCAGTTTTGAGACAGTCTTCTGGTTTTAGGATTTCTC
>JAGGXT010000173.1 GCA_021162905.1 Candidatus Odinarchaeota archaeon
ACCCACTTTATCAGCTTCACAAGCTCCTTTACCCTCTTCTTGACAGTCTTTGTTACCGTCTTCGTCTTCTTCACCCACTTCGTCTTCGTCTCCGTTATCTTCTCAACAACTGTCTTCGCAACCTTCTTGGTCACCTCATAAACGTGAATCTTGTAGAGAACAATGCCGTTGCCGTCAATCATAGGTATCAGTGCGATATCCAGCTTGCTGAGAATTATACCCAGCTTGTAAACAACATAAGGCAGGTCGTTAAGATTGTTTAAAATCTCGGCCACATCAACCAATATAGATGCTGGACAGCCATCTTCAGTGAGCATATCCAAAAATTCAATCAGCGACAATTGCTCAATGTCCTCTTCCGAAATATCCTCCACAAACCTAACTTTCGGCACATAATCCTGCTTCCTCACACTTTTCCTTTCCCTTAGCTTAACATCCAAGGATAAAACACCAAGACCCCTATGCTTACTGGCAATTATCGCCTTCTCCTCAAGATGTTCCTTTCTGGCCTTCAACTCCTCGTAAATCTTAGACCTCCTCAATAAACCATCAACACTGTAAGAGCCCTCTATATGAGAACCCAGCTTGTTTACCTCCACAGACAATGTAAAAACTTCATCAGCCGCAACAGGCTCAAAAGTCCCATCACCTCTAAATTCTGCCTTGATGAGAAACAAACGACTATCATCACCCTCAAATACAACCCTGGCCTTCCCATCACTACCAGTCACCGCTTTCCCTAAGTAAACAAAACTCTCATTACTACCATAATGCTTATAATGAAACACAACCTCCCTGCCAACAATCGGCTTCCCCTCATCCTCAAGCCTCGCAAAAATTACAGTCTTGTTCAACATGGAATCCCTGTAGAACCCTATCCCCAGCCTCGGTATGTCCCTGTGAACAATAAAACTAAACTCAACACGGCCAGCCCTTATAAGAAACGGCAACGGCTCAGATACCGCCTCAAGAACAACAACGTACTTCTCTCCAACCTTAAACTTATCGGGAGATAATAAAAATTCAATGTCCGCAAAGCCAGTACCGTTAAATCTGCCCAACTTAGAAATGAGAACCCTTCCCTTGGAACTATCATATACCCTTAAGGTATACCTGCCTTCTCCCTTCACAACAAGATGACATACATCGGTAATCGTCAGCCTGCCTAACGCATTCTCAACCTCATTACCCTTGCCGCTAACAAAAATAGCCAGACCTGTCATGGGACCAACTGGTGAGGTGTACGCAACTATAAACTCGGCGTAGAGCAGTGAGAATACAAAAAGCCCTATGAATAAAAACCTGTGTATATTCCTGCACCCTCTTCCAACTCTTATTCTAACCGAATTAAACACCCTCACCGCCCTCACGCCAAACACCTCAAAAAGCTCAAACCCTCAAAGTCAACTTAAAAATCTTACTATTATTCCCCTAAGCGGCTTAAAAACCCCGACAAAAGCAGCTAGAAGCAACCTAAAGGACAACTAAAAATCTAATACCACGAAAAATAATTCTAAAAGTAAACTTAAGACAAGCTAGAACAAACCTAAAGACCAAACAACTTTTTTCCCTCCTAGTAGGAATTTCGATAACCCACTTTTTTCCCTCCTAGTAGGAAAATCGATGCCACAACCCCCCCAAACAACTCTAAACACTCCCTCAACTAACCGAAATATCAAAAACAAAATAAAATAAGTAGTAATAACTAAAAAATTATATCATTATTTATTCTCAGAATTACTTGTATTCTCTATCACATTTTATCATCGTTTTTGTCTTAAACTTTTCTAACGGGTAAACGTTCAAGAATAACACAAAAACTATGAATATGAAATAGTATCTCTAATTCTTTTGAATATATCATCAATTTTGTCAAACCAATATTTTCTATATCCTTCAGAAAGTCTGCTTTTGTCCGCTGTATACAAATAAAGGAAAACCTTGATTTTGAAACCATCAAATTCAAATACTTTTGGTGAGTCTACATCACCAAAAAACTTCCTGAACCAATCTACTTTATGTTCAAATTCTGTATGCTTAATCCCTTTTGGATCAACAAAAACAATGAAGTAGTCTTTTCCCTTACTAAACCAAAATATGAAATCTGGTTTAAATCTTCTCATTTTATTACTATCTGGATCATAGTAAGGAATATACACCTCATCCAAATGCTCATCTATCTTGCTAAACATCCAGCAATCAACACTTATCTTATCTTTATTTTTCTCAAGGTAAGTTTCTAAATCTTTTATAAATTTTACTTCACTTTTTGCCTTTATTACGTGCTTTATATAGTTCACTTTTTCTTTTTCCGAAAGAATAAGTGGAATGTAATAATGATTTACTATATTTTTTATTTTTAGGTCTTTGAAGCTTTCCTCCCTTGAAGCTCTTGCTAACTTTTCTATTTCAGATGTATATTCATCCAATGAGATAATCCCCCTCTTAAGCATTGATTTTAACTCCGCCTTCCTTACTTCAGGATCTTTGAATTCAGAAACTTTACTTATTTTTTCTTTTAGTTCGTCAATTTCCTCTTTCGTTTTTAGAAATACTATGATCCTTTTGAAGTGAATTATTTCGTCTTCTAACGGCTTAAATTTATCCAACTCTTCAATATTGAGATTGAAGTGAGTTATCAATTTTTGTGTGGCTATTTTCAATGGTATATTTGTATCCCCAGAAATTATCTTATAATACTCTTCTTTGTCACTAAAACTATTTTTTATATGAGTAAGAAGGTCTGGAGACAAATCATTTTGTATTATAAGGATTCTGTCATCAGTAGAAATGAAATACTCCCTAAGCACATTAAAAAGAGACTCTGAAATTAAGAATTTTTGAGGCTCTCTTTCTTGATATAATTTCTTTTTAGATACCTTGAAAACTGGGATAAGAAGAGTGCAGCGTTCAGCACCTTCATTTTTTCTTAGTTCAATTGTCTCCTTGATTTCTCTCTCCACTTTTAATGTAGCTATAACTTCAGACAAGGCATTTCTGTTTGTTCCAAATATAAACAAAGTCTCCAGCGGCTGAACATATTTGTTTATTTTCTGGAATAAGCCACAATCTTCTCCCCTGTTGTAAAGGTTTTTTAGTCTTCTCCTTTTACCTTTAATCGGCTCTATCCTTACACCTCTTCCAACAGATTGAATAATAAATTTCTTTGCTTCTGTTCCAACACCTATGTTTATGAAAAGAATAACGTTTGGTCTGTTAGAATCCCAGCCTTCATAGAAAGCCCTCGAACCCATTAAAATACTTATATCCTCTCTTTCATCAAGATTTTCAAAAATACTTTTATCTTCATAATGTTCTGTAACCACATAACCTTTATCCTTAAGGTTATCCTTTATCCACTTTATTGCATCCCCGATTTTAATTAGAGCAAAAGGTTTATTACTAGTTTTTAGTTTAACTACTGCCTCTTGCCTCTTTCCAGGAATAAGTATAGCTTCGATATCCCCAAAACTCTCAGAATTGTAAACATGTTTTAAAACGTCCTTAACTTTCAAGTTTTTAATTAAATTTTCGTCGATATTAATCGAAATGTTTTCATAGATTAATTGAGGAGTTCCTGAGAATTCTTGAACTAATTCATCCTTTGCTTTTTCAAAAACTTCTTCATCTACATCACCTTTCCCTATTCTTTCTATTTCCTCAAAGAATAAAGTTAAATCAGGTTTTTCTCTTTTGGCCTCTGTTAAGTTTACAGTATTAACCAGAGTCAACATTAGAGGTTCATGGTAAACATTTTCAGCAATTTCCTTTATTTTCTCTTTGATCTTTTTAAGATAAGTAAGCAGAATTAAGGACTTTAAAACAATTTTCTGCTTCTCTTCTCTGTTGTAATCTTCCTTTTCCTTAAAAGCTCTTATTTCTTGCTTAAGTATGTAAATGTGCTTGCCGTACCCTTCTGAGATGAACCTCTCTAAGTTGAAATTATAAGCGGTTGTTACAACATCTCTCGGATCGATAAAAGTTGCCGAGAAATTGAATAAGAAACCGTTTCTTGACATAATAGAGTAAAACATTTGCCTTTTCGCTTCTTCCTTATCTCCTTTATGTGCTTCATCAAGAATTATATACCAGTTACCATTGTTCTCATAGTTTCTGAAATCAATCAGTTTCTCTTTTTGTTCATCACTTATTAAATCTGATCTGTAATAGAAAACTGTTATTTCGTTGAAAAATGGAATCAAACTTTCTCTTTTTACTTTATCATACTCGGTTAATTCTACAAGGTTTATTCTAAATCCTCTTTCTATTGCTAACTCATTAAACTCGTTAACATGTCTTCTCAGTTGATTAATTAAGTCATCCCTGTATGTAAGGATTAGTATATCCTTCTTCGGAATTTCTCCAAGTTCCATTAATTTCTTTAAAACTTCAACAAGTTTTACAATCAACAAAGTTTTACCACTTCCCGTTGCCATCCAGAAAGCAGCTCTGTTTATGAAATTACGGAATTTTATTCTATCATATTCGATTGGATAATATTGCGGGAGAATGGATAAAACATCTCTGTTTACCTTAGAAACTTTTATATCTAAGTTTTTTTCTAAATCTTCGTCCAGACCATTGAGTTTATATCTTTGATAAAATTTTAGTTTGTCTGCTTGGTTATCTTTGAAGTAAGAATATAAAACCTTAATGGCGTTCTTAAGAGCTTCCTGCTGGAAATTCCATAGCTTTTTACTCTTAGAAAAACTTGCAGTATCTAACATGCTCCAATTACTGGGCAAATTATCGAAATTTATGTCTTCAACCATTAATTGAAGGATTGGATGAATAATCATGTTACTCCCACCATATCAGGGGTTTTACTACCTTGTAGTCCAAATCTTTGATATTTATAGTCTCTCCATCTTCAAACTCAACATAATTTTCCGTAATCTTCTTTATCCATCTTCCCAGCAAATTAGAAAGAGTTTCAGCAATGTCTATGTTGGTGTAGAGTTTTTCAAGATTAACCTTAACCTTGTTATTTTTATAGTCAACTTCTAATGCTTCCAGCAATTTCAAATCTTTCATGAAAATATACTGATTATAAGGATCTTGAGTAGGATCAAAAAATGGGTCAACATCAGCATACTTAACTCTTCTTAAAGTATCCTCGTACTGTTCTAATTCGTAATATTTAAAGAAACCGCCTGCTTTTTTCCTGTTGTAGTTTTCTTTCACATCTTCGTCCTTTGAAATTCCTGATGGGTCATAAGCTAAAACTTCCTTCATTCTTGGCAAAACAACTGTATAGAAGTGCTCACCCATTTCAATGCCAATCCATTTTCTTCCAAGTTTGTGAGCTACTGCTGTTGTTGTTCCAGAACCAAGGAAGAAGTCCATGACAAGATCGCCTGGATTTGAGGAAGCTTGAATGACTCTTTGAAGAAGTTGTTCAGAGTTTTCGGTTGGGAAGCCCCATGCAGAAGAATAGCCAGGAATGTCGGTCCAATTAGAATCTACTGGTTCTTTTTCAGTAGGAGGTAAATAGTATTCAACAGTTATGTCGAATTCGTTTCCACATTTTGGACATTTATTCCACGCTCCTTCATAATGTAGGTACCCACATTTTCTACATCTTATTCTAATTTTCTTTTCATTAATTAATTGATCTATTTTATCTTGACTAAAAGTCCATGCTCTTCCATTTGGTGGGGACAACAATTTTCCAAAGATAATTCTTGGTTTACCTCCACCTCTCCCAGCAGTCATAGAGGTCATGTCATGCCATCTTTCCTTTTTAGGTTTTTTGAGTTTCTTGTAGATGGTGTTGAACACAAAGTTACTTGATATATTCTTAACAAAAAATATCAAACTATCTGTTGCAGTAGGCAATCGGTTTGCACCAAAGCCTTTTTTGACTATACGATTAACTAATATTTCATTCCTAAAATTCTCTTTCCCAAAAATATCATCCATTAAGAATCTAACATAATGATTTCCGTGATAATCGATTCTCACATAAATGCTTCCAGTGTCTTTCAAGATTTCCTTGGCTAATCTCAATCTATTCTCCATCATTGTAATCCAAGCAGAATCTAAGAATCTGTTAATGTACATTGTAAATTCGTTGCTTCCAGTGTTGAATGGTGGATCTATGTAAATTAACTGAACTTTCTCTTTAAACTTAGGTAGAATAGTATTCAATGCCTGCCAGTTTTCACTTTTGATTAGCCAACCATCCAGCTCCTCATCCAAATTGTCAAATAAGCTCAAAATCTCAAGCTCCAAATCCTTAAAATATTTTGTATCAACTGGTAAGAATTGATATTCTGGATTTAATCCCCAGCCTTTAAGTGTGTTGATAAGAATATTCTTTGGGTCAAATTCTTCATCAATTAAATCTAATAAATACCATTCAACTATTTGATTTCTTATCTCTCCAGCTTTCTCGAATCTTTCTCTATATGATTTATTATTAGATTTTATATCTTTCCACGTATCTAAATCCCTTTCAAACTCTTTCTTTTGCTCAATCAATCTCTTTATTATTTTTTCAAGAACATTTATCCCACCTTCTTTCTTAGCGATTCTATCTAATGTAATAACGTAATTGCTGTTCAAAACAAACTTTGGTTTTTGCCATATTTTAACTAGCTCATCTTCAAACTGTGCGATAAAATCAATTATCTTATAAGCTATCTCCTTCAAGACTTTCAACTGCTTAATTCTCCTCTCCGTAAATTGTGATTCACCAGAGTAAACATACTGATAAAGCCAGAGGTCAAACTGCTCTTTTAAAAATCGTCTTGCATTTTTGTTTATGAAATAATCTACTTCATTCTGCTTCTCAAAAACTCTGAAGGCTTTTTCTAAAATCTCTTCATCTAAACTTATACCTTTCTTTTTCAGCTCCTTTAAAATTTCATCTACTTTCGTTTTCCTTCCTCTTTCAGAGTAAAGAACATAAAAGACAATTGTTCCATCCTCTCTAACTTCCTTCAACTTATAAATTAATTCTCTCTTCTCCCACGCTTTTTTATGTTGCAATTTTGAAACATCAAAGAATATTTTTGTCCCATCAACCTCAACCTCCATGCTTTTCGGCTGAATATCAGTCTTAACATAATAGAGCATGTACGTTTTCCAGAACATTACAACGTCTTTATTGTCCGTGTAAACTTTCTCATAAATTCTTTCACTAAAAGGAGTATGTCTGAAATAAATTGACCCACTCTCACTGAAATATCTCTTAAAAAAACTATAAAGTTTATCAAATAACTCCTCCCTAAATTCAGGAAACTCCTTTGTTCTTTCATTTATTTCTTCCTGTAACAATTTGAAAATTTTATCGAAATATTTTGATTTTATCCTCATTAAATTTATATACCCAGATACCCCTTCAACTTCTGCACCTATGAAAACATCTTTTAAAGCCTCAAAGAATCTGGATTCTGAATCTTGAATTATTACTTTTCTGTTTCTCATCCTCTTCTACCTCTCAACTCTCTTCAATTTAAGACTTTTCATTCAAATATCTAATTTCTCCTTTCAAAAACTTTAATTATTATTCTCGCCTAGCTCTTGCTTACGGATAAAATGTTATTGGTTTACTATTTCATTTCAAGAAGCCGCAGATAAGAGACTTTAACTTTCTCGTTTGTTTATGCTTATTCTCTTAGCAATGAATAATCCCCGTGGATTTTGATTTCAATCCTCTTCTCCATCTTATCAATAACAAACTTCTTCACGTTTATTTTAAGATTTATTCGTTCTTTCTAACAATTTATCTACTTCTTTAACATCAGGAGATTCTTCTAAAGTACAAGGAACATAAACGCCAGTCTGAACATCTTATACACTATTATAAAATATATGTTCAAAGCTTTAAAGTTTACTACTTCCTACTACCATTTTACCAACAATAAATTAACAGAATAAGCAAAAAAGAAAATATACCTTAAACTTGAAACCACATAATATGTGACAAAGTAGAAGGTTATCCTAAACCGTTAAAGCTGCAACAAGTACTCATACCACCTCCAGTAGATAGATAGTAAAAAATCGTCAATTATACTACTTTTTGCTGTCTTTTGAGAAGAGAGAATACCTTATGGCATCAACGCCCATTTCACTTATAAATATAAATAACTACTATCGTAAGCATAAGTCAAGGATACACCGTAATATCTCTCATAAAACCATTGCTACCTGGCTAAATATATAACTCATCCTGTAATAAAT
>JAGGXT010000009.1 GCA_021162905.1 Candidatus Odinarchaeota archaeon
ATTATCACAATGTTAAATACTATTTAAAATATCTCTATAAAAAGTTAACTCTCGGATTATCGAATTTCCAAAAAATACTCCAAAAGTAATATTTATGCTATAACAATGAGTAAACTATAATTACATTTTTTCGTAAAAGTAGACGACTAGTTCATTAGAAGAGAAAACATCTTCTTTCCTCCTCATCATATACCTTTTTAGACTCTCTTTAGTAGACAGTGTTAATTTTAAGTTAAAAGTCTTATTGATGGGAATCCATTTAGCATCTATGGCATCCGTTCCCGCTTTTAATGTACCACCTACAACCTTGCATTCAAAAACGTTGATAATGTAATGATATTTTGGTGGATCTGTATCTTCAGGATATTTCTTCTTAATTACGGTGCATGGAAAAAGAAAGCTCTTTATTTCGATATTATAATTTGTCTCTTCCTTTATTTCTCTGATGATAGCTTCCCTTAGCGTCTCTCCATATTCTACATGTCCTCCTGGAAGTGCCCATCTTCCTTCTCCTGGAGGATATTTTCTCTTTACAAGTAATACTTCATCTTTTTCATTGACTATTATAGCAGATACCGCTGGAATTGGCATTCTTTTATCGGCGTGACTCATATTAGATCACTATATAAAATATTTTAAACTGACAAATTTAAAACTAAAAATTGATATATACTTTTTTATCATTCATATGCTGGTGGTATTATGTATGTGAAACACATTTCTGATGTTCCCTATGAAAAAGTAACGATAAATGGTGCTAAAAATACATACATCCAGTGGCTAATTACTAAAGAAAAAGCAGGTGCTAAGAATTTTGCGATGCGCAGATTTATTATAAAACCAGGTGGTCTTATTCCGAAACATAGCCATGATTGGGAGCATGAAATTTTTATTCTTGAGGGTGAGGGAATTATTGGTGCTGGTGATAAAGAAGTTAAAGTAAGGGAAGGTACATTTTTATATATTCCTCCAAATGTACCACACTGGTATCGAAATGATGGAGACACCGATTTTGTCTTTCTCTGTTTAATTCCTTACAAAGAAGAAAAGTGACGCCTTATATACATCTTTCTCTGTTGTTTATTGCAAAGGTATGTCTTCTAATGATTTAGTAATACAATCTCCTCAAATCATAATGAAAAGTTCTCATATATACATTATTTACAAAAAATGCAATTTTAACTAATAGTATCTTTTAATCTTTTTGGCAAAGATTAAAAGTTTCGAGTTATTATTCTATTTCGACGAGGTGTTATTTATGAAACGAGATCCTACATCATTTCTAAAAGAAGAGTATGAGGCTCTTGTTAAGGAAGGCCGAGAAATTAAGTTATATGTTGTTGATAGAGCTTTGGGACCATGGAGTACTGTTAATGGCAAAAAAATGTTGATGCTTAGTACAAACAATTACTTAAATCTTGCAAATCACCCTAAGGTTAAAGAAGCCGCCATTAAAGCTATTGAGAAATATGGTGTTGGAACTGGTTCTGTTAGAATAATTGCTGGTAACTTCGATATTCATATGGAGGCTGAAAAAAGAATTGCTAGGTTTAAGAAAACTGAAGCTTCTTTAATGTTCATGAGTGGTTTTACTGTCAACCAAGGTATGATACCTATACTTGCCGATAAAGGAGATTTGATTGTTAGCGATGAATTAAACCACGCTAGTATTATTGATGGTGTGCGTCTTTCAAAGGCAGATCGTGCAATTTATAAGCATCGAGATATGGCTGATTTAGAAAGAGTTTTAAATGAAGCTGAACGTCAAACACCCCCTCCACGTAGAATTCTTATTGTTACCGATGGAGTTTTCAGCATGGATGGAGATATAGCACCTCTCAAAGATATTGCCAAACTAGCTCAAGAACATGGAGCTATGGTATACGTTGATGATGCTCATGGTGAAGGTGTACTTGGCAATGGTCGAGGAATCGTTGAACATTTTGGTCTTTCTCATAAAGAAGTACATGTAGACATGGGTACTTTCTCAAAAGCTATAGGTGTTGTAGGAGGGCATATTTCTGGATCAGAGGATTTAATAAGATACGCATATAACAGAGCAAGAACATGGATTTTCACAGCATCTCCACTACCAGCTGCAGCAGCTGCAATAATGGCTGCTCTAGATGTTATTGAAAATGAACCTGAAAGAGTGCAAAGACTATGGGATAACACTCGATATTACAAGAAAGAATTAGAAAGTATGGGCTTTGACACAGGCCGCACTGAAACACCAATCGTTCCAATAATCATAGGTGAGAACAAGCCAACAAGAGAGTTCGCTCAAAGACTTATGAAAGAAGGAATTTTCGTAGTTCCAATATTCTATCCAGTGGTACCTAGAGGAACAGCGAGAATAAGAACACAGATGTGCTCCGACTTTACAAAAGAAGACTTGAACTTCGCACTTTCAACATTAGAGAAAATTGGAAAGGAGATGAAAATTATTTAAAAATTAACTATTATGCTCTCTTACCCAATATAATTCATTTATTATTTTTCTTTTTTCATCAAGTAATTAAATAATTAAAATAACTTTCTAATTTGGTGGAATTAAAACTTTTATTATTGCATATCATTTTTCTAATGTAATATTTGCAAACGTAGAATATACTATGAACTCTTTTTTGAAGCGTAACGCTATGAAGACTAACTCTAGATATATCAAATAAAGGTTTTAATTCGTTATGAAATATTTTTACTGGTTCTATTTAATAGAAAAAAGAAATGAAATAGAAGAAATAGCATAGTTATATGCTAGTAAGAACCTCCTGGGAATTCTGATGGAGGATATACCGCTGCATCAAAAGTGTATGAATTAGAGGTATAGTAAATAAGCCATCCTACGCAATATGCAACCTTACTCCAAGCATAATGAGTTACTTGGAGAGGGAGCTCACCACCATCTTTAGCAGCATCTTTTAAGTAAATTGTTGACGGTTCAACGGTAGATGTATATCCGAATGGATAATAATTCCATGTATAATAGCTATGATAAGTCTTATGCAAACCTCTGGCAGGATCGCTTTGATCTCCCCAGCTTAATGTGTTTTTACTAAAAGTGTATGATACTGATGCTTGTATTCCTCCTTCACCAACAGAAATAGAAAACGAAATAGTACCTTGAGGGCCTCCCCAATTCACTGGTTCGTAATCCCATAGTATCTGCCCAGGTTTATTATCAGTATCGCCATCAACTTGAGTTATTGATTCATATGGTGCTACCCACGAATATGACGGTACGATTTTATGCTGAACATGTATTAAAAAGTAGTGCCAAGAGCCAGGGTGTGATGGAGAATTTGCATGCCAATATTTTGCCAATATCTGCATTTCTGCAATTTTTGTACTAGAAACCTTAATATCTGCGATATACCAACCAAGATAACCACACTCCTCGTCCCAGTTCTCAGGAGTAATAGTTAAAGTAGTTATAGACTTTTTTTCTTCAGTACTTGCCACTATATTATTATATCTATTGATTGATAATTGTGATTTTTCCTTATATTCCTTTAATAATGGGTACCATTCAAGGACGTGAGATACAATCTCTCTTGGGATAAGTTCTCCTACTAAGAATAATTGCATCACTGGAACACGGGTGTGATTCTTTAAAGGAACAACAGATATTCCTATAGCAATAACATCCTTTGGAATTATAATTTTTACTGTTCCATTTTGAAAAACCTTTCCTGGAAATACGGAAAATGTATTTATTATTCTTGTCTTGTTGAATGTTTCATAGAGACTATAGACTTTCTTACCGTAAAATATAATTGGAACTGTTCCATTAAGCGTAAAATCTTCTATGCATTTTATAGTTTGTTTCGTTTGAGAATTAATCCACTCAAAATTAATCAACACTATATCATGTTGCTTTGCAACGGTTTCATTAAAACTCCTAGAACTAAGAATTGTAATATTTTTTGCTTTGCTTTTCATGATATCAATTAACTGGGTATCAAGTACTCGTTCCGAAGATACAATATACATTTTAGAAAATGGTACTCTTTCTATTATATAGGATTCATAAGTATATATG
>JAGGXT010000298.1 GCA_021162905.1 Candidatus Odinarchaeota archaeon
ACATATAACTATTTTCTTAAATTAGTTAAAAAGTTTATGTTTACAGAGATATAAATATCAAATAGATTAAAGTAATTTCCATTCTTTTAATACAATATCTTCCTTTTTTAAAACTAAAGTATTAGGCGGTACATCTTTATAAATGACTACACCTGGACCTATTGCACTATTATTGCCTATGATTACACCTGGCATGAGCATAGCATTAATTCCAGTTTTAACATTATCTCCTATAAATGCTCCTAATTTTCTCCTTCTGGTGTCTATTCTTTGGCCTTTTATGGTCATTTTTATTGTTTTGTCATCAAGACGCAGATTTGCAGTGATCGTTCCAGCACCAAAATTTACATTTGAACCTATAACACTATCTCCGACATAAGAAAGATGAGCTATATGAACATTGTCGAAAAGGACACTGTTTTTAATTTCACATGCATTACCAATTCTAGAGTTTTCACCAATTGTAGTATATGGTCTAATGAATGTATTTGGCCCTATATCTGCGTTTTTCATTATCAAAGCAGGACCAATTATATAAACTCCAGAACGTATTATAGCTCCTTTTTCAATTATTACTGGACCATGTAATGTTGCACCTCTTTCAACAAAGCCATCAATTTTGTGAGATTTCCTTTTGAGAATTATCTTGTTGGCCTCTAGTATATCCCATGGCCTGCCAATATCTATCCACCACTTCTTCAGTTCAATTAAATTAACAGTCTTTCCATCGTTTATCATTCTCTGAATTGCGTCAGGCAATTCAACTTCACCACGTTCGGAGATAGAAGTTGATTTCAAATAGTCAAAAATTTGATCATTGAATATGTAAATACCTGCATTAGCAATATTAGAATTCACAGATCCCTTAACAGGTTTTTCAATTATTTTTGAAATTTTTTTACCATCATAAGTTATTATAGCTGCGAATTGTGATACATCCTCGACCTTTATTCCAGCAACTATGGCAGTAGCATTTGTTTTTTTGTATTCAGATAGAAGGCATGTAATATTATCTTTATGTGTTAAGAGATCACCGTATAGCATTAAAAAATCGGATCCATGGAGATACTTTTCAACATAAAGCAGTGCATCCCCGGTCCCTAATAAATCTGGTTGTTCTACATATGTTATAGAAACACCAAATTTTGTTCCGTCTCCAAGATATTCAGTTATTTTTTCCTTGAGATAGTGAACAACTATAATAATATCACGAATACCAGATTCTCTTAAATTGATAATTGTATGTTCTATAATTGGTTTTCCAGCTATCGGAATTAAAACTTTAGGCCTTGTATAAGTAAAAGGGCGTAAACGTTTACCCTCACCAGCAGCAAGTATTACTGCCTTTATAGTGAACCCTCCTATTAGTCATAAAAAATTAAAGCACAATATTAAAAATATAATCTATTATCTCATATATCTCATAAAATTAAGACTTTTACTAAAGTATTTATATGCAATTGCAATATCTCTATGACTTTATTGTCCCTCTTGAATCTCAATTTTCTCTTCGGTCTTTTCCTCTTCAGCACTAACTTCTTCATGCACAATAGGCGTTTCAGGTGCACGTAATAATTTTGATTTTCTAACCTCAACTCGTCGAAGGGGCACTATCTTTTTAGCTTTATTGTATATTTCGGATGCAATTTTACCAAGTACAGCTTCTCTAACAAATTCTTCAAACGTTAATGCTTGCGCTTTTGCCTCTACAATTTCTTTCATAACTTTTCGAATTGCAACATCCTTACTTGTTTGAATCCTATATCTTGTAAAAGCTGAAGGATATACTCTCAATACATATCCATCTTTAGTTGTAACTTTAAAAATGCCATCAACGAACGATGTTCCTCGTCTTATTAAACTCTTTAGATAATCCCTTGTTAGATCATGCCCTTTAAATCGTGTATATGCAATTTCCCCCTTGACATCAATAATTTGAAAATACAGGAGAATATGAATTTGAGAGAAGTCTCCCGTTATATTATAAAGTGTTGTTTCGACTACTCGACCATATAGTAAGGATGGATCGCTTGCTGGAATTGAACCTATTTCAATATTACCAAAATAACTTGGCGCTAGTACCGTATACCATTTTTTTAGCTTCCATTTATCTTTCATAACTGCAACATGTCTGCCTCTTCTCTTTCTAGGGGGCATTATATACACCTCTGAATTTAAGGTATATTAGCATCAGATATGTTTATCATTTGCATGAATTTTAATCAGCTGGTCTTAGTGGGGGTTTTGAAATTATAAATTTTTTGTTAAAATTAGAGATTTAGTCAGATAGTAACATTCGAAAATGGGTGATTTATAAATGATTTACCATGAGCCTTTAACTCCTAAGTGCTAAAACGGTGTTATATCACCTATTCTCAGATGTTATCGTCAGATAACCAACAAACTTAAATATAGTAGTTATTATTCTGATTTTAACTATTATAATAGCAATTATAAGAGGGAAGACAATGGCTAGGATCCACAGAAGTAAGAAAGGAAAATCCTCATCAACAAGACCTCCTAGGAAAGAGCCTCCCGAATGGGTTGATAAGGATCCCGAGTGGGTTATTAATAAAGTTGTAGAATTAGCAAGGCAGGGTTATTCTCAATCAATGATTGGTGTTATACTAAGAGATCAATATGGAATTCCATTAGTAAAACAAATCACTGGAAAGGGTATAAAAGAAATTTTGGAGGAGCATAATTTAGCACCAAAGGTACCAGAAGACTTAGCTAATTTAATAAGAAGAGCTATAAGGGTTAGGAAGCATCTTGAAGTGCATAAAAAGGATTTACATTCAAAACGAGGACTTCAGCTTATTGAGGCTAAAATCCACAGACTATCAAAATATTATAAAAGAGTAGGCGTCTTACCGCCAGATTGGAAATATAAACCAGAAACCGCACACCTCTTATTAAGGTAATTATGATGTCATCTGACGTTTCTTCTTTTATTTCTAAAGCGAAAGAAGTTGCGGATATTATTAAAGAGTATATAGAAGATAAGAAAAGAATTATTTTAATCTCTCATTATGATGCAGATGGCATTACAGCTTCAGGAATTCTTACCGAAGCTATAAGACGCATAGAAGGTATTTTCCAGACAAGAATTTATCGGCAATTAGAAGAGGCGTTTCTACCTGAAATAAAAAATTTCAGTAGTGGTTTACTTGTATTCCTAGATTTTGGCAGTGGCCAACTATCATTAATTTCAAAATACATAAATGATAAAGAGGTGATAATCTTAGATCATCACACTCCAGAGATTATAGACACCTCCGCTATTGAGAATAAAATTATTCATCTTAATCCGCATTTATATGGTATAGATGGTAGTGTTGAGATCAGCAGTGCAGGTATTGCTTATCTAGTAGCAAAGAATTTAGGAAACAATAATGATCTATCTGCATATGCAGTTGTTGGTGCTTTAGGAGATAATCAAGACAAAGGTAAGCAAAATTCTCTTGTTGGGTTAAATTCAAAAATTGTTTTGGAAGACGCAAAGAATGCCGATGTGATTGAAGAAAAAAAGGGATTTACTTTTTTTGGTCATGAAACGAGACCCATCCATATAGCAATAGAGTATTCTACAGATCCATTTATACCCGAGTTATCTGGAAAAAGAGAGAATGTTATACGTTTCTTAAGAAATATTGGAATTCCATTAAAAGATAGTGAGGGAAAGTGGAGAACTCTTTCTTCTTTGACTATTGATGAATCGCGAACATTGGCTTCAGAATTAATAGCTCATATGTATAAGTATGGTGCATCATCTGAAGAAATGCGCTCTATAATAGGATACATATACATATTAAAAAGAGAGAAATCGGGAACTCCTCTTCGTGATGCAAGAGAATTTAGTACTTTGCTAAATAGTTGTGGCAGATTAGGTTCCCCAGAATTAGGAGTTATTATTTTGATGGGAGAGCGGAGGGAGTTCTATAGAGAAGCTCTTAAAAAGTACTCTCAGTATAAACAAGAGATTTCAAATGCATTAAACTGGCTTTATGATAACAGATTTAATGAGAATGTAGTAAGGGAATTAGAGTATGTACAATCATTCCATGGTGGAAAGAGTATTAGAGATACGATTATCGGTACTGTTGCATCCATAGCTTTGCACTCAAGAATTTTAAAAAATGATAAGCCATTAGTGGCTTTTGCTATATCCGAAGACAATACGGTAAAAGTCTCGGGTCGTACAACTACAACTCTTGTTAAGCTTGGAGTTAATTTAGCTAAGGCGTTCAAGATCGCAGCTAAAAATATAAATTCTCCATACGTTGCTGGCGGTCACGATATAGCAGCAGGAGCAAGAATACCTTTAGGGAAAGAAGATGCCTTCTTGAAAGAAGTAAATGAGATAATAAAGAACCAATTAAGTATTATGAGAAAAGAGGGGGAAAATCTTGAATCTTAAAGCTTTTGCAAAAATAGAGCTTACATATGATAACGAAAAAGCTGCAAGAGTGATATTGGATTCGATTTCTCCCGATAATATATCTGATAAGTTATTAAAGATTTCAAGCCACATTTCTGGAAATAAGGTTATTATTGCAGTTGAATGCACAAAAAGTATTGGCAGTTTTTTATCAACTCTGGACGACTTGCTTTTCAATATTCAGGCCGCTGAAAGAACTTTAGAAAAAATATAGTATTACTTTCTTTTATGTTCAAGCAACCAGTTAATAAATTCGTCGTAGGCTTTTTTCCTATGAGATATTTTATTCTTAATTTCACCAAGCTCTGAATATGTTTTATCCATACCTTCTGGTATAAATATTGGATCAAATCCCCACCTGGTCCCTCGAATGGACTTGCTTATAACACCGTTAACTCTTCCTTTAAAGAGCTTGACCCCATTTTCATCTACATAAGCAACTACTGTTAAAAAATACGCTTTACGATTAGCTACACCGTTCATTAGCTTTAAGATTCCCTCATTTCCAATAGTCTTATATACATACGAACTATATGGTCCAGGAAACCCACTTAATGCATCAATAAAGAGCCCTGTGTCCTCTAAAAATAATGGTTTTTTTAGAACAGAGTATACATACTTTGCGCTCCACTCAGCAATCTGTTCAATACTCATACTTTGAATTTCAGGATATTCCAGTTGATGCCATATCACGTCAATATTAAATTTTGAGAAAATGTATTTTGCTTCATTATACTTATTCTCGTTTGATGTTACAAAAATTAACTTCATGCATATCACCTTTCAGTAATGTATCTACCTCTTACTTCTATGCTGGCGATTCTATTAATTATTGCACTTCCTTGCTCTTTACCATATTCTTTTATATAAGCCTCAGTAATTATGTTAAAGGATTGCGGATAAAAATCGTTGTGCGTGCTTTTCAAAATTGTTTTAAGAAGATGCAAATCAACTGCTTTATCTTCGATATTTGATGAGAAAAATCCCAATCCAAAATCTATGAAAAATAATGTGTTTTCATATATAATCATGTTTGATGTTGTCAAGTCTCCATGAATAATATTATTCTTATGCAACTTAGCGACATATGTCCCAATATCAGAAAATATCTTGTAAATTTTATCATCTATCACTTTATTTTCATCTAAGATGCCCTTAACTTTTTTACCAGCAAGATACTGCATAATTATAGTAGTATTGGGTATGTCTACAAAGTATATCAATGGTGTTGGTACGCCAGCTTTTCTTGCAGAGTACATCAACTTAGCTTCGTGCCTCGTTCTTTCGATTCTTAATTTTAGATCCAACTCTGGTATTCGGTATCGTTTTGGTATTCTATATTTCTTAAGCACTAATCTATTATTCCAATACTCAACATAGAGGTAAGCTTCAGCACCTTTATGAATCAGCACTATTCATCCCTCCAGACAATCTCTGCTTCATCCAATCTCCATTTAGGTAAAACCACGCTTTGCTCTACAGGCAGAATATCATTATGTAAATAATGAAGAATTCCTGTCCAAGCTATCATTGCGCCATTATCACCCGCAAGTTTAATAGGAACTACAGCAAACTTGGCGTCATGTTCGTTTGCAACAGACCTTAGCATTTCTTGTAATCTTTTATTAGCGGCTACACCTCCCGTCAACAACAATTCTTTTTTCATGGTATGTGCCAAAGCTCTTTCTGTTACTTCTGTTAGCATTGCAAATGCTGTTTCTTGTAAACTATATGCCAGATCTTCAATTTTGTATTTACCTTCTCTCAGTCTAGTGAGCACAGCTGTCAACAATCCAGAAAATGATAAATCAGAACCTTTTACAGTATATGGTAGAGGAATATATTGATTTCCCCTCATAGCTAGCTTCTCAATTATAGGTCCTCCCGGGTTTCCTAAACCTGCCTCTCTAGCAAAAACATCAAGAAGATTTCCAATAGGAATATCTAAAGTTTCACCAAAAACACGGTATCTTTTATTGACGTATGCAGAGACTATAGTGTTTCCACCAGATACATAAAGAGTCAAAGGGTCAATAAACCCAGAGATCAATCTACCAATCTCAATATGAGCAACACAATGATTTACCCCAATTAAGGGTTTATCGTACTTTAATGCAAGGACTCTGGCAACTGTTGCTGTCACCCTTAAACAAGGTCCTAGACCAGGACCTCTCGAGAAAGCAACTACATCTATGTCATCCATAGTGAGTTTGCTCGTGTCGAGCGCCTTACGTAAAATTATATGTGCATATTCAGAATGATGCTGAGCTGCCTCTCTAGGATGAATACCTCCACTCTCTGGAATATACATATGTTTTTCATTGGAATATATTGTTCCTTCATCATCCACAATACCTACACCAAATGTATGAGCTGTTCCTTCTATACCTAGACAAATAGTCACTCGGATCTCCGTCCAATAGTTTGATCAAGAAAATATCTAAAAATGCTCTTTTAAAAATATAGGTTGGCTAAAAAATTAGAAAATAAAAAGGAAGAAGCGAATATTTAGGAGAATTAAAGTTTTTGAGTTCACACATCTTTACTCAGTTGTTATTGATCCTGTAGGACACTGTTCCACAGCATCTTTAACGCACTCTATATCATCAGGAACTGTTCCAACGCTCTCTGTGTCATCGTCTTTTTCAACATACTCTGCTACTATTTTGCTCTTACCGTCATCACCAAGTTCAAACACTGCATCGCATACAGAAACGCAGACTCCACATCCAATGCATGATTCTTTATCGACTCTAACCTTCATCTATAATCACCTTAGAGTAATGCTGTTCATAGAAAACTAAAAATATCTACATAAAGG
>JAGGXT010000374.1 GCA_021162905.1 Candidatus Odinarchaeota archaeon
AAAAATCTTTGGTTGGTCTTTTTTCGAACAACAAAATCTTAATTATATGCGATATATTTGTTTTTCTTACCTAAAACATAAATTAAATTCAAAAAGTGAATATGTCAAAACCTCTCTTTTTACCCTCATCATATAAAATGCGAATGAGGGTTTCTATATCGTCAAGATCGTTTTTAATAATATCTATTATTGTGTCAAAATCTAATTCTAAATACATATGTGCAATTACATTTCGAAATTTAGCCATTGTAATTAGTTTATTTGCCAGTGGTTTAGGAATTATTTTTTCTTTCAGTAAAATTCTAAATGCATCTGAGTATGTATCGGGAGTCTCTATATTTAGCCTAGAGATAAATTTTAATGTTATATCTAAAGCTCCCTGTACTGCTGTATAGAGATACCATAAGACTTGTGCTTGAAGATCCTCATCTTCTTTCAATTTACTGAGATTCGTACTTCTGAGCTTTCTAATAGCCTTAAGAGTTTTGTCTACCAGCACGCAACATATCCCCTTTAGCTTTAATTAGCCAATTATACGTTTCTCTAAAATCCAATGCTTGGATTAATGTTTTTTCAATAAATCTAATTCTTGCATTTTCATCTCTAGAAAATAAAAGAAAACCCTCTTTGATTACTTTATGTCTTAAAAGCGGCGAAGCTTTATTCAAAATAATCAAGTCTATCTCTGTTGGCAAGTTAATTGCCAAATCACTGAAAATTTTCTTATAGATTTTAACATTGTATTCTTTCAAAAAAACCGCAATATCAATATCACTAAATTTATGAATTCGTCCAGTTGCGAATGAGCCAAACAAATAGGCAAATACAATATCATCGTGATTCATTAAAATTTCCCTTAATAATTGTTTTAGTTCATTTACTTTAAGATTCATTGTCTCTCAAGCTATTGTAATAACTCATCCTATTTTATTTTTCCTATTTTCTTTAACCACGACTAAATATCTAAAATGAGACTGAAAAATCGTATTACCGAAATTGAAGTTTATTTTGTAGCAAGCTATAATATAAAATGTTATAAGTTTATATGACGCTAGTATCAACAATATTTTTGAGATTAGGTAAAATAAATGGAATGACAATAATTTTACACATCTATATGCTTTATGCAAAAATTAAATAGGTTTAAGTAATTTACTAAGAAAAGTTGTGATGTAGCAATGAATGGAAAGAATGAAAAACAAAGAGCATTTGACGAAAACATGATACCTTTATGGGTGGATCAAGGGCGACATCTACATGACTTAGGCATGTATAGAGAAGCTATAGAGAGATTTGATAAAGTGTTAAAACTTAGGCCGAATCATTTAGTTGCATTAGTTGGCAAAGCAAGTTCTCTTGAAAAGCTAGGTAGATATGAGGAGGCTTTAGAGTATTTTGAAAGAGCATTAAGCATTAATAGATATTACAAGGACGCCCTTCACGGAAAAGGCAGAATATTACTAAATGTTTATGAGAAATATGAGGAAGCTTTACAAGTCTATAATAGGATAATTGAAATAGATAAAAGCGACGTTAATGCTTGGATTGGCAAATGCGCTTCGCTATTGTACTCACAAAGATATGATGAGGCACTAAAGTGCTTTGATGAGGCACTAAATATAAATCCAAAAAGTGTTATTCTATGGAACAACAAAGCTGTCGCCTTGGAGCTACTAAAGAGATATGAGAAGGCTTTAGATTGCTATTCTAAGGCTATTGAATTAGATCCTAAAAGTGCAATGCCTTGGGGGAATAAAGGAAAGCTGCTGATAGTACTGAGTAAACATAAAGAGGCTCTGGAATGCTTGAATAAGGCATTAGAGCTGGATCCTGAGAACTTAGACTATTTAATTCATAAGGGTATTGCACTGATTGGTTTGGATAAATACAATGAAGCCCTTGAAATATTCAATACTGTGCTTGATAGAGAACCACACAATAAGAATGCAATTTTTGGCAAGATCATAGCGTTAAGACAACTTGGAAGAAGCAAAGAAGCTGAAAAACTGGTTAAACTTTTAGATTAAATGGCTAAATAGGAACAATTTGCAATAAGCATGCAAAAATATATTTAGTTGTTTTTGAAATATTCTAATTAGGAGGCTGTTATAGTTGTCCTTAGATAGACAGTGGGGATATCTAACTGAAGAACAAAAGAATAGCTTGAGGAGGGGCCTTATCTCGCTTTACTTATTCTTCTCATCTGTGTTTGCTATTGGGGTACTTATAGGCATCATTTATTATGTTGGCTATGGCAGATCTTTATTGTTATTTGTTGAAGAAAAATTATTAGACGTTGCTATTGGTGTTGTAAAGTTACTAGCTGGTTTTCTATTACTTGCAGGATACTACAAAATCGAGGTAAGTGAAAAAATCAGTCATGTTGCTAAACTTATATATTCTCTCCTATTAGGTGCTCTGCATTTCACTTCACTTATTGTTTTAGATGAATATATAGAAGGTAATTTATTTCTATATTTAACGTCTCCTTGGTATTCTTACATACCCCTTGCAGGCTTAATATTGATACTCAGCTTCATGGAATATGGTTTCTGGAGAGTATTCTGCGATTTCGTTGTAAGACCTAAAAAGAATATTTAATTATTTTCTATTTTTTCTATTAGAATGGGCAAAGGCATTACTGTTTAATGTCCTTGCCGACGCTATAGGCTTTTTTAGCAAATATATACGTTCAGCGAGAAATTGATGTTTTATACTTTATTAATTACCTGTTAGGATATTATTCATCTTTAGATTCTACCCGAAAAGGATTAATAGTTGTATACAAAATAATAATTTGTAAAAAAAGAGGGATTGCTATGTCTCAGGATGAAAGTATTGTAATTTCGGTGAGATTGCCAAGAAAGATGGTGACGAAAATTGATGCTCTTGCTGAAAAGAAGAAAGTTGACAGATCAGCGATACTAAGAACTCTACTTGAAAAGGGTTTGCAGCAAGAAATGATAGACGATATATTAAATGCTTTACGCAAGCGTGAAATGTCAGTTTGGAAAGCTGCAGAGGAACTTGGAATATCATATAGAGAAATGTTGAGAATCATGAAAGAAAGCAATGTACTATTTCCACTCGGAGAGGATGAAATTGACCTTGAACTTAGAAGGATTAGTACGCAAAAAGGTAGTAAGTAATTCTGGACCTTTAATACATTTAGCAAAGATAAATTATTCATGGTTATTAAGAAAATTATTTACTCGAATAGTAGTTCCTAAGGAAGTGAAAATTGAAACCGTAGACAAGGGTTTAAAAATAGGGGCTCCAGATGCTATTATTATCCAAGATGCAATAGACGAAGGCTGGATTGAGGTCATCGATTTTGAATTGCCATCAAAGTTTTTAATTTTCGCTGAAAAATTCAAAATACAAGTTGCTGAATTGAAGGTTATTTTATACGCAAAAAATAATAACATTATTGCTCTCTTAGATGATTCAAGTGCTAGAGCTCTTGCGCACAGTCTTTCAGTCGATTTTATGGGATCTTTAGGTATTATAATACTCGCTGCAAAATATAAGATTATTAGTAAATCTGATGCTTTAGATGCTCTGGATAAAATTACAAAAGTTATGTATTTGAGCATACTTGTTTACATGAAAGTTCGAGATGAAATATTAAGATTATAATCATTTTTGATTTTTGAGTAAACATGATTTACTTTCTGAGTTGAGCGAGCAAATCTACTATACTTCTTCTTGTTATTTGTACTGTGAATAATAATGCGCATATAACTATGGTAATGATAACGTAGGTGATAATTGCGAGAATAGCTTCTTGAGAGACTACAAATTCTATTGGGAAGATTGGTGTATATGGAATTTTAGAGATTACAAATGCTGTTAGATAGTATCCAACAACGAATCCTACTATGGCTCCTTCTATTACCATTATTGTGGTTTCAAGAATGATGAGTTGCACGATATTAAGTTTTGAGAAACCGATACTTCTCAAAACGCCAATTTCGAATCTTCGTTCATGAATGATATATGCGATACTTGTCACCAGCGACATTGCTGACATTGCTATAAAAGAGACAAGAAGAGTCATAAGTATTACGTAAAATGACTTGAAATACTTTAGATTGTCGTCTATTCTTTCCTTTGCTGTTGACACGTAGTCTGGTATAATATCATGAGACCATAATGTCTTTAAAATTTCTTTTTTCACAATCTCAGTATTTTCTATATCGTCAAGTCGAACAAATATTGAATTAACAATAGGTTCTCCTTTAATAAAACGAGGATAAACACTCTGGCTTAGGTTACTCCCGACTATTCCAATAAATAATTTTCTGCTAAGAGAATACTCCAGCCATATTGTTTGCCAGCATCCAGCAACGAGAGAAACACTTGCAATAACTGTTAAATTTATAAGACCCCTACTTGTAATCCAAGCAATTTCGTCACCTACATTGATTCCAAAATAATCCATGAGGTGAGATTGCAAAATTATAGAGTGATTATTCGATATTACTCTTTCTAAAGCCTCTCTGGCAGTCAAATTATCGATTATTTCCTCAAATTTGATAGTATATAGTGTATCCAAAATATCAGCAGAAATAATGGCATATAACTCAACATACTCCACAGTCCGATTATTGTACATTATCTTTTGGTTCCATATCTTTCGATAGGCTGTAACTTTTTCAACATGGGTAATTTTTGCAATTTCATTTGTTATATTTGATGGGAAAATCCCAGTAAGTGTGATATCTGCACCTTGACTTATAAATACATGCTGATTTGTCGCATAGACGGAGCTATCATAGAGTATTTGACCAGCTACAAGAAAAGACATTGAGAAGGAGATTAGGATCACATTGAAAAATACTTTACTTCTGTCTCTCATTAGATTTCTCGCGGCTAAGGATAAGATATGACTCTTGCCAGAAAAAATTATAGGAATTGCTAAGATAGATATTATGACTGTAACAATTGGTGTCACCAGTAAGACTATACCTACTAGTGCCGTCAAAAACGGTATTAATAATTGTTCTAACGTTGTCAAATCTATACTTAATAAGGCTGTTTGTTCAAAAGCGGAAAGTCCTGCATAAGATAAAAGCAACCCTATGATTAAAGTAAGGACGTACAAAGACTTATGAACCTTAGGAGATACTAGATACTCAAACCTTAACAGCCCTAATGGCTTTTGTCTCAAAAAAATTAAAAACGGTACCAATGCAGAAAACAAAGCTACTGTTAATCCGAAAAGCAGGCTAATAAAGTACTCTTGAAGCCCTATTTCAAAAATGAAACCTGAAAACAAACTTATGCTAAAAATATTTGAGATTATTATAAGTCCTATGTTGATTATCGCAAATGACGCAACATAGCCTATAATCGATGATATCAGAATAAAAAACAAAATCGTAAGTGTAAAGTCTGCCAAAAAGTGGGTTATTGAGTAGCCTATAACTTTTAGAAGACCTATATTATATCGCCAATCATTTAAACTCTGATAAACTATATTTACTATAACGAATAGACTAACTACAAAACCCATAGAATAAATTAGTGAGATGATTCTTACTACTTGTTCTGCGCTTTTTGTTATCTCCACTGTAAGTCTTATTTTAGGGCTACAAACAGAATAATTAGACCCAAGAGTCTCTCTCAGTACTGCAAGAGTATTATTAAGTTCATCAACACCAACTTTGGCATGAACATAAACATGTGTGATTATGTCGTCGCCAAAAATTTTTTCCAAGATTTTCTTATTCACGATAATTGATTTTGATACCTCCCAAAAAATATCAGGATTACTAGTAATAAAGTCATATACCTTCTTCGAAAGTCTTACAATCCCCTTAACAGTTAGATTTAAAGAAAACCAGCCAAGTTTCCTTTCCCACATCCGTAGATGGAGGGTATCATTAATTCCCAAACCCATAATTTCCGATAATGTTTCGGATATTAAGGTCGCATTTTCCTCACCATCTAATAGAAAATCAGTGGATCCGTTTTTTAAAAACATCTCCCCAAAGTATCTATCAGAATGATAGTCTACCCCTACAATATATAGATAAGCATATTGTTCAAAATTTGGTGTTAAGGATACTTGAGCCCATATCTGCAATCTCTCTGAGTAAGAATGAATGACATTTCCCATATTCTCTAAAACTTGAGTTATTTCTGTTGAATTCATGCACCAGCTAGAATTTGATTTTATTATGAAATCTGTATATCCAAGACTGCTGATAAAAGCATTGGTGTACTGCTCACGGACTATTTTCGAGCCAACAAGGACACTCATGAAGAGACTCATGGATAAGGCTAATGTTATTATGAAGAGTGATAATCTCAGCTTTTTAAGCTTGAAGAGTCTAAGAAATAACAGCATACATCTACTTATCTTCTCTCTGAATTTAAAAATTTTCCAGCATTTTCTGTTTTTTGATTACTGCTCAAGATAACAGATAGACTGTTTTATGGACATATGGCTGCAGCGACATAAAAAGATGGAAAGGTTAGCAGTCTCTCAGTTTTTATTTCTTCCTTATAATTCCAGCTGAGTGAAAAATCTAAAATCAGTTAATTGTAATTCTCTATAAGCTTGGTTTTTTTGAGTAAAATGCAATACTTGTTACTCTAATCTATACTCCACTTTGTTTGCCTGCTATCTACTTGTAAACAAACAAAATATTCTTGTGAACCTTGTTAGCATATTAATTTTGCAAGCAATATTGAGATATCGAGTGGCTCTTTTTCATGTTTTAAGAAAATACGAATTCCTTGGCTCCATTGTGTATAACACTCTGGACACATTGTTAAAATTCTTGTAGCATCTGAGTTTTTTAGCTCTAAAATATGATGCTTCAGAATTTTATTTGATATATCCTTATTTGTAACTGGTATGAAGGCACCTCCGCCACAACACATTGTTTCAGACAGTAAATGTACAATTGTTATATTCCCTATTTGCTTTAAGAGATATTCTGTTAGATGTAAAATCTCAGGGTCTGTTTCTCGATAAAGATTGCATGGAGCTTGGAGAGCAACTATCATTTTCTCTTTTTCTCTGATTAATTTCTTAATGCTTTCGATGCCGATATCCTCAATAAGATATCTTACAATATATTTTACTTTAACATCTAATCCAGACTTTTCGATCAGCCTTTTAATACTCGAGGTACAGCCGGGGCATATCGTTACTATAACCTTTATGTTTTTTAACTTCTTTATTTGCTTTAGTAGTTCATTTTGAAGGTACTGTAATTCGTCTAAATTCCCTTTTTCCTCAGCGGGATATCCACAACAGATAAAAGTATCCATTAATGTCCATTTTGCACCTACTTTATCCAAGACTATTTTAGCACCTTCTTTCATAGCATATAGTCTTTCCTCAGCTTTACATCCCGGATAAAGTAAAACATTTGCATTTGCATCAAATTTATCTTCAATGTATGGAAGTCCTAGTTTTTCTAGTTGACGTCTAACAATCTTTTTCTTTTTCTCAGAATCTTTAGGCTGATAAAACATCTTTACTTCAGTAAGAGGTTTAGTTAATTCGATTACATCTTTTGGTATAGCTTTAGGTTCTATTTTTCTGAGTTTATCCTTTAGACGTATAACTATTTGCTTAATAGGAATTTTTTGGGGACATATCTCATTGCACGCATTGCAGCCAGTACATTCAAAAAGAGCATCTCTCATCTCAATTATATTTTGAAGAGCACGAGATATACTGATGCCGATACTTCTGGGTCCAGGAAATCTTTCAACCCCAACAACACGGACAACTGGACAAACCGATATACAAAGCCCACAGTTTATGCAATTATCAAAAGCGGAAAGTTCTTCAAAATCATCTGAACTGAACTGAGCAAGCTTATATTCATTGTAAAGAAGAAATCGTATATACTCAAAGTTTCTATCGCTTTCCTTAACTAAACTTTCATAGCTCACAGTAATCATCTCCACGTATTCTAAATCTTATTCCCAGCAACATAAGCAGTTGTTAATGTCACTCCAAATCCATTTTTCTCATACGAGTAATTGTACCCTCCAATAACAGATCCAGCAGCATAGAGATTTTCGTATGCAACCTCATTTTCAAGATTTAGTGGCTGCATATTCTGATTTACTTTGACCCCAATTCGCATAAATCTGTGCATTACTCGATTGAAGAACCTCGCCTCCGTCAATTTCAATGGCCAATATTCACGTACCCAATTATTCCCATCAAATACTGGAAGCTCAAAAATTCTCTCCCTTATCTTTCTTCCTTCTTGCACTATTCCGTCACTAATAAATTTACCAGTTGCCAGAATGACTTTACTAACTTTCACTCTGTACTTATTGCCATAATCATTGATTAATAATTCCTCTATGCTTCGGTTCTTAGCGATAAATGAATAAACATCTCCCCTGCAAATTTTTATATCAGCATTCTTTCTCAGTATTTCTAAAATTCTTAGCCCTGCAGAAGTTGGAGGTGGTGAGGCAATTTCAAATACTTCTAGGCCTAGGGCATCACCGAGCTCTTGATATCTTTCTCTAAACTTCCTAAATCCAAGAACCGGAGGAAATGCAATATGGGAAACGCCAGATAAATCCAATTTCTCTTCAAGCGTTTTAATAAATTCACTAAATATTAAGTCATCGTCAAGAGCCCTCGATATTGTAAATGGATCCAAATTTGAGGTCATATCTATGTTTGGAACTTTTACTTTTATGCTTGCCTCCGCTGTAAATGAAATACCATATCTCTTTGCATTATATTCAAGACACTTCGCAACATAATATGGATGAAAGTCTCCATATCCCTTAATACCGACAAAAAGTACCTTTTTGTCATTTAAACCATCCAGTACTCCTTTCTCCATAGATGGTGAGTAAAACGCTGTTGCTGTATAAGTACCCAACGTTGTTGGTATTAAGGAATTTTTGTTAATATTTCCAAATAGAATATTTTCCGTAAGCTTTTGAAACTCGCTCAATGCTGAGTTTAAATAGCTTAGTGTTCTCTCAGCTACTGGTTTGCCTAAGTCACCACTATTTCTCTTTCCAACTATGGTATAAGGATGATTAGGAAGGAAATCTGCAGCAATCCTAATGCCCTCCTCACCAGAAAATAAAAGCTCTCCATCGATTGGATTATATCCAAAAATGTCAAAAGTTCCAGCCATGAGTGCAGTAGCACCTTCTGCCTTTGAAAAAATTGCAACATTCTCTTTGCCAACTTTTTTGCTTGCAAAATAAGCTGCTAGTATTCCAGCTAGTCCTCCTCCTATTACTGCAACTTCAATTCTATTAGGAATCATTCTCACAATCCCCCCTCATATCAGTATATCCTATATAAAACGCTTGAGCAATCTCTTCCTCTGGTAGCTGTAACGAACGCAAAATAGGGCGTTTCCCTTTCCATCTCTCTTGGATGAACTCTTTCATTTGTTTTTGAGCAGATTCTGCATCCAAATTCAGTTCCTCCATAAGGATTGCTGCTGCCTTATATGTGCAAAACGTACCTTGACATGGTCCCATTCCCAATCTGGTTCTTCTCCTTATGTCGTCTATCGTTCTAACCCATTCATGCTTGATAACATATCTAATTTCAGCTTCGATAACAGGCTCGCAAACACAAATAGTGTTTTTTAGCGATGGATCATCAATAGTTAAGTCAAGAATATCAATGGCCCTTCTTCCGTGCCTCATAACTAGATTTTTCACAGTTACCGCTGAAACTTTATATTTATCAGCTAATTTTTGTATGTTCTCTGGAGCTGGCTCGGTGGGAAGAGGTTCTACATGCGTTTTGCACTCAGTCTCCTTACCAAATAACTCTGAGATATAGTCCACAGTTTTTTCTGCCATCAATCTATAAATTGTCATATTTCCTCCTACAACCGAAATAAAACCTTCTGCACCATCCTTACTATGGTCAATTATTTCGAAACGCCGTGAAACCTTTGCGGCTGGAACACCCCAATGGAATAGTAATGGTCTGAGTCCAGCCATAGCTCTGATATAACGCATTTGCCTGATTGTCGGGAAAACTCTTTCAAGGCCTGTAATTATTAATTCGACATCAGTCTCGGTTATAGAAATATTATCAACATCTCCAAAATAATCATCATTCGTGGGCCCTATTAAAGTTGTATTCTCATGAGGAACTATTTCCTTAAAACTTAAGTCCATTCCCATAGTCTGAATACCAACATTTGATATCCGACGATCGAGAATAAGTATAACACCCTTTGTAGGTCTCATTTTTAAAGATACTCCAGCAAGCTCAGCCAACTTGGGAGCCCAAGCCCCTGTTGCATTAACAATTACATCTCCGAAAAACTCCTTTTCAACACCAGTCAGAACATCTCTTACCTTAACGCCGATAACTCTCTCACCATCTTTTAAAATCTTAATGACTTCAGTATAATTCAAAATATCAGCACCATGTTCCGATGCTGAAATAACATTTGCTATCGTCAGTCTAAATACGTCAATAGACCATTCCTCATGATAAAACGCACCAACAATCTCTCTATTCAATCTGGGCTCAATCTCAAGTGCTTGCTCTTTCCTAATAAACATAGGCTTCTTTTCGCCATACTCTTTTGCAATCTCATAATAAATCTCAAAGAACTTATTCTGATTCTCAGCTTCTGATTCAGAGAAAACTGGTGTTAAAAAAGGTACAACATGCATTAAGCTCTTAGCTATTCTACGCAGGATTATATTCTCAGAGCAGTTCATCCTTGTGAAATCAAGCTCTTTTGGTACACCTACGGGTCCCCCAATCATCCCCATACAAGCTCCAGTTGCTCCACTTGCAAAATCCTCTCTCTCTATTAGCAAAGTTTTAAATCCTCTCATAGAAGCGTCTCTTGCAATTCCTGCTCCAGTAACCCCTCCACCTATGACGATTAAATTATATTTTTTCAAATGAACACACCCGCTATTTATAATTATGTGCTTTTGGTAATAAAGAAAGTTAGATTGCTATTAAAATAAAATAA
>JAGGXT010000333.1 GCA_021162905.1 Candidatus Odinarchaeota archaeon
ATAATATACCATGTATTATTACTAGATAATACTAGTTTTCTAACTGCCGTATCATCTAATATTTTCTTGAGTTCATAGTCTTTCAGTATCATAACAACTAAATCTTCGTTCCTACTAATTCCCTCCAGTACTAACTTTTTTTCATTAGTGTCAATTAATGGATTTGTAAATAACTCCTTGATTATACGTTTGATCATACTTCTGGGTAAAACATTAACAATTTCTATATCTTCTTTCAATATTTTTATAATAACATATAACGGTACATGCTCCATTTTCCTAAGACTTTCTAAAAATGCGTTCATGTTGGTTCTCCATAAGTACATTAAATCCTCTGTTAACAATTGCTTACTTTTGTCTAGTACCCTTTTAATCTTATCTACTTGCCCTAAGTATCCTTTCTGTATTAATGATGAAACCAATGTGTAATCAACTACAGCGATCTGTGAAAGAATATTCCATGGGTCTCTCTGTGCCTCCCTTACTAAATCTTGTGTTATTTTTATTCCGAATCGCCTTGCTATCTTCTCCGCATTTGGGTCTCCAACTTTGAATAGTTCAATCAAATCCCTTAATTGACTTTCTCTCATTCCTAATCGATTGGAGATTAACTGTAAACTCTTTGGCACTATTACAGAAGTGATAAATAACCTAACACGTGTATTCTCTAACCTAGGATCAATATTTATATTAAGCTCTCTGGCAATTCTATACAGAGAAAGATAAGACTTAATCTTTGAATCTTGTGAAAGCAAAAGAACTGCCCTTACTTGTAATTTACTCAGATTCGCAGCTTTCGCTATCTCCTTTTCATTCAATGTCAATCGTCCTTTCTTCGATAGTTGATCCAATGTTGACTTAACTTTTCCTTCCCACTCCGTAAATTTACTATCATCAAGAGACACTAACGCACCAAAATATTTACTTTTTATTATAAATTCATTCTGCTTAAAAGGGTTAGTTAATAATTCTTTCAAGAAATCGTAATCTTCAGAATCTCTGCTTATTTTATGCATACTTTCGTGCTTTTCAATTTGTACAGAGCCGCCAGTAAGCTTCATTTCTAAAAGAATCCACCTACTTAAGATAGAACCTACTGCATTATACCAATTCATATAGATTATTATTTCACTTAATGCAAGTCCAATTCCAATTCCGATTCCAAGCCAAAGCATAAATCCATATATAAACCCATACAAAAGATTTAAACTAAGCGGAAACCCTATTAAAAAACAAGCATAAAGCATAATTCCAAATAAAGCCTCAGACATCCAAGGTTCAGAAATCCAAAGTATAAGAAAAAACAAAACCAAAAGAATAAGCCCAAGACCAAAACCAAACCCAAGCACAGGACCAACTACGAGACCAGACACATATATAAACCCAAGTATAGACCAAAATGAAAATACTGGCGGAATCCCAAGCCAAAAATAAACTAGTTTATCTAATAATGTTTCTATTTTTGATAACATGATGGCACTGTAGATAATCCATATTCCTAAAGATATTGCAATATCAACGTATAAACTGCTATAATTATAATAATATATAATATCCCAACGGATATACAATTCAAGAGGTATCTGGTGGACAACTAGTATGGTGTAAATCGCAATGAAGAACAATCCTGAGAAAAAGGAAGCAAGAGCTAAGTATGGTTGTCTAAGGTATTTTGCTTTTCTAAGCTCAGTTGGGTCATTGATCATCAGTATTTTACTTAGTCGTCTTCTGTGTTGCGCTATTGCCATAAGAAATCCGACAATTGAAAATGCCATAAGCAAATAATAAATGAATAAATGATAATCAAATAAGAGCAACCTTGTCAACATTATGTATTCATGCAGAGATGCCATAACTCTAACACTCCTATTAGTTGAGCTATGTATTTAACAAAAAATAGTGCTTGTGAGGATAATTTCACTACTGCTTTCCATAATCTCAGATCAGAGGCAGCATTTTTCATGACAACATCGCCACTCACAAGCTGTGATAACGAAACCAAACTAATCGTATTAAATTAATAAATCTTTCTCTCTGCATAGGTAACATCAGAGAATGAGTGATTCGCTATTTCCCGCTCCTTATATCATTGCCAATAGTCCCTAAAACGTAACTTAGCATTATCATAAACACATACACCATACTCCTCAAACCGTATTTCATTTTCAGCCACGGCTTGAACTGAAACACATATTCAGCTAGATTTGACGTTATATACAGCCCCGCAAACACACCTCTAATAGTATCTATCACCTCACCTACTGCTTTAAACTTCTTGGTCAATTTACTTAACTTACCCTTAAATAGTAGCTTTATCTTTGGTTTTCTTCTTATCCTCTTCGCCCTTGAGTTTGATCCGATTTTCTTCTGCTATTATAACTACGACGCTTTACAGATGCTTCTTGAATTCAGCATAGTAGTAGACCATATCACTACTCTCAAGTGGTGTACTCTAATCCTATCAACCCGCTGAGGCCTACGAGCTTCTTTCTTATATATCTTCTCGCTCCATTTCCATTTCCGTATCATATTTTTGCTAACATTACTACCAGATGTTTCTAAAAACGCATTTACCGAAGAACAATTGTTCTCCTTTGCTTACCTTCAATGAAGCGAATATACACGATACCTCGTTTACTGTGGAATTGTCTCACGTGTATTGCATTCGGAAAAACAGTAAATACAGCGTCCACATATGACTCATAGCCATTGTGATTATGAGAATTTTCTTACCTTCTATATAGTCTTTAGACGGTGGACATTGTCTTCTCCAATTGATTTTGTCAGTTCGTCAAATTTAAAAACTTCTAGTTCGTCTATATTTAGGGGTACAATGATGTTTTTTGCGTTGGGCATAGCTACTTATCATCGTACCCCTTTTAAATCACTTACTCTCGGATGTTACTATACGTTAGCAGAAAGGATAAAAGATTTTTGTATTTCTATCATGAGAAACTTCTGGAACTCTTGATAAGAAATATAATATTCGGTGAGTTATGCATGAGAGACAGTCTTTTTCAAATGACGTGGGACAAATTTTTTGATTGGCTTAAGGAAAAGTGCGTGTCTGTATCTTTTAAGCTTTTTAGGGACGTTTCTGCCTTTTCTAGGGTTAGGAACATTAGCAAGCATGAGACGCTTGGCTTCAATATAAAGATACACTCGCAGTATCATAGTATTTTCTGGGAGACTCGAGAGGTTGCATATCCAGATGTGTATTTTATAACTTTTTATCGTGAGGCCACACCAACAATGCCTACCACATTTTCCACGTACAAGCAAGAATTCCCTTTAGAGGACACAAAAGAGGTTCTTACATGTCCAGATTGTTATGGATCTGGAAAGGTTACATGTCCTAAATGTGGTGGTTCTGGGAAGATTAGATGCCCATCATGTCTTGGGTCTGGGAAATGTTTAGATTGTGGTGGTTCTGGAAAGATAACATGTTCGTATTGTTTTGGTAGTGGTAGATACATGGATGAGACATGTTCTTATTGTTCTGGTAATGGTTATCTGGTATGTAATTCATGTGGTGGGAGTGGGGAGTGTTACTATTGTAATGGCACAGGACGCATTACATGTCCTAAGTGTGGTGGTTCTGGAGAAATTACATGTAAACGATGTAAGGGGTCTGGAAAGATAGTTACGTATAAGGTTGAGGTTCATAAGTTTTTCCACAAATGGTTTGAAGCGAATTATATTAGTGATAACAATCTTTCAAGTTGTTACAAGAAGGCTTTAAGCAAGGGCTATAAGGTAGAAATTAAAGAAATAAGTGAAGATGAAATTACAAAAAGCTACGGTTATATGTCTGAGGAAATAAGAGGCTATGTGAATAGTGCAAGAGAGACATATAGGAATCTGAGTAAAGAGGCTAAAGATTATGATGGCCGTGAACTTTTTCGAGATGAATTTTTCAGCTATGTTCCAATTCATTATATAATATTTTTTATTGATGAGGAAGAGAAATATTACATCATTGCAGGAACACCGAACAAATATGTTATTAAAGCTCCTAGGTTTCCGATAAGTCTTAAAAAGATAAGCCTGCAGTCCTTTTACATGTTATCACCTCTTATAGTAATCATTATTTCCTTATAAAATTCAATAATCTACCCAGTATAGAAACTCTTATGAGAACTGTTCTATTTGAGCTTATTAATCCAGAAAGTTGGATTTCTAGCTTAGATCCTTATATATATGTAGCATCTTTAAGTCTTTTTGTCATTTCAGTTTATTCATCAATTGTGTTTGCGAAGGAGAAAATAGATACGACAGATATTTTTACTGACTTATTATTTAATAATCCTATAGCTGTAAAATTTGCACCAGAAAAAATATTGAGCGATGTGGCTAAAAACGGAGACATTGAGAAAGTTATATCAATACAATTTCCAGATCATATGTATGATGCCCTATTAGATCGCTTTAGAAAAACATATTCGTCTGAATGGCCGATTATTTTCTATAAGAAGAATCTATTGTCTGATAGATTGTCTCAAATTTTTAACACACTAAAGGATAAATTAACACTTGACGAAATAAGCATATTTAAATTCTTGCTGTATCAAGAAGTTCCAGCAAGCCTTAGAATAAAAGCCATGCTATATTCTCATGAACTAATAGACCTCAGTGATGAGGAAATCTTACAGGGGCTAAATGTTTATCCAAATACTAAATATAGGCTGCTCAGAGAAAGACCTGATCTCTTGAGAGGCAATATATGGAAGGTTCTGGATATAGAATCAGCAAGGAAAATAGTGTTATATGGCAACTTTGTCACAGCAGAAGTTATTCTCTGGGTAGTATTCAAATACTTATTGGGGAATATTTCTAAAGAGATTGTTTTGGAAATCTTAAATGAGCCTATACCAGCAGATGTAACCCCTCTAAGGAAAGCTGTAGAGAAAGAAAATGCTAAAGATATTGTTAGAGTGCTGAAAGAAATTGGTATTTGCAATTTAGGAAAACAAGCATTAAGAAACATCTTACATGCAAAAGAATTTGAGAAAATTCAAGAAATAGTATGTGACCTTATTTCAGATAAAACTAAATAATATGGACTATTGAATTTATTTTCCCTGAGCTTAGAAATTATAGTGCCATAAGCTCTTCAAACTCCAAAAATTCAAAGCATTGCATTTATAGTGTTATGAGAAATTCTCATCTGAAATACTATCATTGTCAGCATCAAGATCTAAAGGATTTGTCTCATAGGGTAGTATTCAAATACTTA
>JAGGXT010000271.1 GCA_021162905.1 Candidatus Odinarchaeota archaeon
GGGACATAAAGAGGATAGAAATTATGTTTTTATTGAATTTAAGAATTCTTTGGCAGCTTCTTCAGCTATATTACTTTTTGTAATGTAAGTTTTAATGAACCAGCCTTCTAACTCATTTCTGGCAAGATCAGAAATATCTTTTGTTAACAAAACCTCTACTTTCTTTAACGCTAATTCCCTTGCTTTCTGAGCCGGGATTATTTTATATTCAGCTACTTCTATCTCTACTACATCATTTTTAGTTATTTCAATCTCCGGATAAGATACATCTAGTAATAGAAACTTATTTGTTTCATCAAATGGACTAATAGTATTGTCATCTTTTACAGAGGCTACCATTCTTATTGTGTCTGCATCTAACCTATTGAGACTAAGATCTACTGCTATTACATTTGGGTTTGTCCTAATTAGTCTTTTAAGGATAAACTTTTTTATCTCTGGGTATTCATCCTCGGGTACTATAGGGGATATGCTAAACTTAAGAGCCCCATACGCAAAATAGCCAAAAATGGAAAACCATGCATCACTTATGTCTTTAATTGCAGGAACTTCCAGTACTTCTCTCTTAGTAAGCTCCAATATAGTTTCTCTCTCTTCAGGCCGGGCTATTCCTTTATATGTTCGATTTATCTTATATAGCTCTTCTCTAATGATTATGATTGCTATTAGAATAGCAATTGCTGGTTCGAACCAGTATATTGTTAATACATTCATTATTATTCCAAAAGCTGCGAATGCAGACGCTATTAATAACATTCTTAGATGGTCACCAAGCCGCCTACCTAAGTATGGTAAATCATCCAGTAAGGACTCCTCCAATTTTATAGATGCTATTCCTGTAACAATTAGTGTTATTACAGTAGTAGAAAACGCAATAAGTGGTTCAGATACCATTTTCATAGATGACATAGCCATGTAAGATAAGAATATTAGCGCAGCAAGAATCGAAACACAAAGAATATCCGCGAATAAAAGACTTTTACTTGTCTCTTTTTTTGGCACACGACCAGACAAGATAGATTTTATGATATAGCTTACCATAATAGCTTCAATAAGGTAAATTATGCCATATACACCAGTTATTAAAATTGAATAGCTTCCACTAATGATAAATACCGCTATGTTAAGGATAACTAAAAAAGTTAGATAGGCTATATACTTTTTTACTACGTTATTCGCGTGTTGGAAAACATCAATCTCCAATGATATCACCACTCAGCTATAAATTTTCTTAATCTTTCTCATAAAGCCAACAGGCAACATAATGTTTGGGCTCGTATTCAACCATATGTGGCTCCTTATATCTACACTTAGGCATGGCATATGGGCATCGTGTATGAAATCTGCAGCCTAGCGGCGGGTTAATTGGTGATGGTGGCTCGCCGACTATCTCTTCCTTAATTTTCTTTTTTCTTGTAATTTCTGGATCCGGAATTGGTAGTGCGGATAATAGAATTCTCGTATAGGGATGTAATGGTCTTTCAAATAGTTCATCTGATGATGTAATTTCAACAATTTGTCCTAAATAGACTACAGCTATTCTGTCGCTCATATATTTTACAACTGATAAGTCGTGAGAGATGAACATGTAAGTAAACTTAAACTCTCTTTGAAAGTCTCTCAGCATTTCTAATATCTGAGCTTGAACAGATACGTCTAAAGCAGATGTTGGCTCATCAAGAACTATAAATTCTGGATTTAATGATAAAGCCCTGGCAATCGCTATTCTCTGCTTTTGACCACCACTGAATTCATGAGGATATCTATGTAAGTGTACCCTTTCTAGACCTACTTTTCGTAAAAGACTTACAACGAATTCCTCTGGGTCATCAATCTTCATGCCGTGCGTAATTGGCCCTTCCATAATTATTTGAAAGATAGTCATCCTCGGATCCAGTGATGAGAAAGGATCTTGAAACACCATTTGAGCCTTTCTTCTAAACTCTAGTAGCTTTTTACCTTTTAACTTAAAAATATCCTCTCCTTCGAAATATACATGACCATCAGTTGGCTCAATGAGTCTTAAAATTACTCTGCCTAATGTAGTTTTTCCCGACCCAGACTCACCAACAACTCCAAACGTTTCACCTTTTTTTATCTCAAAAGTCACACCATCGACAGCCTTGACATAGTCCTTAGAGAAGATAAAACGTCTAACAGGAAAGTATTTTTTAAGATTTTCAACCTTTATTAAAACATCATCGCTCAACTTTTAGCCTCCTTAACTACAATTTCTTTTTTCTTCTCTTTTTCCGCGTAAAGCCAACAATAAACATAATGCTCTTTGTTAATTTCCACTTTAGGTGGCTCTTTAGCTTTACAAATATCCTTTGCATATGGACATCGCGTATGAAACCTACATCCAGGAGGGGGGGACACTAGATTAGGTACCGTTCCTGGTATATGCACAAGCTTCTCTATTTTTATTAATGGATTTGGAACTGCCTTTAAAAGTCCTTTTGTATATGGATGAGCTGGATTCTTAAATATCTCAAAAACTGAAGCTACCTCTACTATTTTTCCAGCATACATAACAGCAACTCTGTCTGCCATCTCAGCAACAACACCCATATTGTGTGTGATCAAGATCACTGTAGTACCGTATTTTTCTCGTAATTTTCTAAGTAAATCAAGAATCTGAGCTTGAATTGTAACATCAACATTCGTAGTAGGCTCATCAGCAATTATAACCTTGGGATTATTAGATAGGGCGATTGATATAACAATCCTCTGTTTCATTCCACCGCTCATTTCATGTGGATAGTTCTTTACACGAGCTTCTGGGTCAGGTATCAAAACGAGACGAAGCATATCAATAGCTTTTTTCCATGCCTCTTTCGCGCTCATATCATTATGAGCCACTATGGATTCCACTACTTGGTAACCTGTTGTATAGAGAGGATCAAGAGAGGCGCTTGGATCTTGGAAAATATATGCAATTTCAAAACCCCTTATTTTGTTTAATTCTTCTTCTGGGAGTTCCAGTAGGTTTATTTTTTCACCATCACGATAATAAATTACCTCGCCCTTTTCGATCTTACCTGGAGCAGAAATAAGTCTTGTCATAGCACGGGATGCTACGGTTTTCCCGCATCCAGTTTCTCCTACAAGACAGAACACTTCGCCTCTCTTAACATAAAATGAAACATTTGATATGGCTTTAACTACTCCAGCGTACGTATAAAAGCGTACATCTAGATTCTTTACTTCAAGAATTTTATCAACCTCTTCTGACATTACTGCCCCCTCTTTTCAATCCTAATATGCATAAAGTAAGGAGCTATAAACATTAACAAGAGTGAAACTAACAGTAACATGCTTGATAATAATTGCATGTTGATTAGTACGTACACTGTTGGTGCTAAGCCAGCTAATGAGAATATAGGAGGCTTTGGTTTTTCCGAACCAAATAATGCCCACACTGCTTTATAAATGATGTAAGATGCTACTACAGCTGCTACAAAATAAAGTGATACCATTACATCCCATGCTTCAAAAGCTCCATATATTATAGATACCATTAATAATATTCCACCAATTAAGTTTATAATATCGCCTGCGTATATCGGCTCCATAACACCATATTCTAATCTTCTTCTTGTTGTTGGATCAAATACATCTCTTAATGTATCACCAAAGAACATCCATCCTAGACCTACGAGGAATAATGTAGCTCCAGGAAATATAATAAGCCACCATTTATCAGGGAAGTATCTAGAGCCCGTGAATACTAATTTGCCCCAGTCGGTAAATGGGTCTTGAGCACCTAGTCCTAAAAATGATAATGCTGCTCCTAATATAACAATTCCACTCAAGTCAAATGTTATTATAACTATCAAGATTGATAATACATTGGGTAATACATGCTTTCTTATGATTTGGAAATCGCTTAAGCCTAGAGCTCTTGCAGCTTCTACATAAACATTTTCTTTGATACTTAGGACCATTCCTCTAATGAGCCTCGTATATCCGGGCCATCCTACAATAGCAATAGCAATAATAATTGACAAAAACGGTGCCAGAGTTGCGATATCCTTTGGATCACCAGCAAAAGCCCATAATAAGAAGTCTTTCATCCATTCATTTTGAGAAATTATCTCTCTTAGTCTATCAGGAAGCACTGCAGCAAGAGCTAGACAAAGAACTAGACTAGGGAATGCATACATTATATCTGTTAATCTTTGAATCAGCTCATCGATTTTTCCGCCAAAATATCCAGAAATAAGACCCAAAAGCGTTCCTAGAGGAGCGCTTATAATAACAGTCAGTACTGTTAACGCAAGTGAAAACCTAGCGCCGTAAAGTAATAGTGACAGTAAATCTCTGCCGAATACGTCACTTCCTAGTAAATAACCATATTTCCCAGGTTCGACAAGATAGGTTTCTGGTAATTTTGTTACTGGGTATTCATTATATTTGTATGGAGCAATTATAGGCCCATATATTCCAAGAATTAGATAACAAATTAGAAGTATAACACCTATAACACCAAGAATTGAACGATTAAAAGCATAGACCATCAGTTTCCACTCATCTATCCTAGCCTTATTTCTAATAGCCCATCCAGGTCTTATAGCATTCATAGTAATAACAATTAAATCAATTATGCCGTATCCGACTTTATCTAATCGCTTTGCAAAAACATTCCATACCTTACCCATTTAAACTCACGCCCTTAATACCTAATTCTCGGATCAATGATACTATATATAATGTCAACTATCAAACTTGTTAAAACGACTATTATCGCAAAGAGAAGTGTTGATCCTATTATTATTGGAAAGTCGAGGTTATATAGAGCTTGTAATGTATAGAATCCAATGCCTGGTATTTGAAATATGGTCTCAGTAATAATCGCACCACCTAGTAATCCGCCAAAACTAAATCCAATAACCGTTACCATAGGTATCATTGAGTTCTTAAGCACGTGTCTAAGGACCCAAGTTTTTGGTACGCCTTTTGCTTGTAGATATATTATAAACTCTGATTGTAAGACGTCAAGCATCGAATTTCTTAAATATCTTGCATAAACCCCAGCATACAATATTCCCAAAACCATTGCTGGAAGCCAGTATCTCATGAGAATGTCATGAAAGACATCAAATTCTCCTAACAATAAGGCATCAATTAGCGGTAATCCAATAACAGGCCTTGATGGAACTGGATTACCAGCTAGGTAGGTCCATCTCAATCTTGTGAAGAAGATATACATCATAATATAGGCAAACCAAAATGATGGCATAGAAGTCCCAGCTAGTGCCCAACCTCTAACAGCAGTATCAACTGCGGTATCCCTCTTAAGAGCTGCAATTATACCTAATGGAATACCAATTATTACCGCGAAAAATATTGTCAGTATAGCTATTTGAGCAGTAGCTGGGAATCTTGCAAAAAGTTCTGTGAATACAGGAGTATCACGAGTTGGAGGTGTAAGAGTATTAGTTAATAAACCTCTAAGAAGGAAGTAAAACTGATCATAAAATGGTTCATTCAGATGATATTTCTCTGCGATAATTTTCGCATAGCGTGGATCTGCTTTTTCTCCACCAGCCCAAGCTCTCGCCAAATCCGCAGGAATAATATAACCTATTGCAAAAGTTATTATCAATACCCCTAAAATCGTCGGCACTAACGTTAATGCTCTCCTGACAAGATATCTTGCTAGATTCGCCATTCCTCACCATCTCATAAAACTTTATTTTTAAATTTTATTTAAACCTAAAACTCTATTTAAAACATAATTTTTTAAGGTTTAAATGTTTTTGTAAAGTATTATTGATTCTCCTCTATGATTGCTTCTTCTGCAGCCTTATAAATTATTGGAGCGTACTTACGGACTATAAATCTTAATTCTAAGACTATGAAAGCTAATAGTCCTATGTAAACGAGAAAGTATGCAATTGGAGACAAGGCGGCGTGATATGGCATATTCCAATCAACTAGCTGCCATATTTCATAGTATCTTTCGTTATCATCCACTATAAAGTTCCCATTGGTATCAATAGATTTTTCATAGTACATTTTATATGCAACACCATTATCAAAGTACGAAACATTGTGAATCAATTTAAAGTAAGTTCCAACTGAAACGTTTATTATGCCAACAAATGAATATCTTTTCCCACTTCTTGGAAGAAATTTAAACATCTCAAGGTAAAAAAACTCCATTTCAAAATTGTAATTTATTTTACTTGATAGTGGTGGTACAGAGGCATATAGAATTGTTTTATAATAATTAACTTTATCATAAAAGGCCCTGTTTGTTGACTCCCATTTCTCACCTGGATATGTCACTGGATTTCCAAAGCTTTCACCCACCCAAAAGCCTTGCTTACCTTCATCATTTTCCCATGTAATATTTATTGCACCACCAACACTCTTAACGGAAATTATTCGATATGTCACGGTTTTTGTTGTCACATTCCCATAATTACATATTGTAACCTCATAAGTTATAGTATTTCCAGGAGCTACTGTATGTACGGGGTAAATTGTTGGCATAATAGATATCGTAAATAATATTGCAATGATTAGCAGCATTGTGATATGCCGGGTACGTTCTTTCATTAGAAATCCCTCAATTTATGAAAATATTCTGAATATTGATAAACTACTAACTTCTTTTTTAATTTTTTTATAAAAACACATTTTATTTTCTCACTTTGATTTCTGATTTTTTGATAAACTAGCACGAAGCAGTATATACAGTTTCTATATTTTGAAAAAATCTAAACATGATATATTTTTAAGGGAAACTGAGTATTCTTAATTGAAGGTGTTTGGTGTGAAATACGTTCTCCCTCAAGAAAGGATCTGCAAAAAAATGGAGAAAAAGGATGGTAAATTTATTTGGGAGCCAATAATCTTACTGAAATACAAAGCCAGTAAGGAGAAAACTGTTATCTTTGATGCCTTTCTTCCTGATTTACAAAAACAAGAAAGTATGATTCCATTTGCCAGATTGTTATTAGCTAGAGACGCTACAAGATTTAAAATCCCACATGATTGCCCTTTTGAAGCCTATAAATTAACTCACAAAACAGATGTTAACAAACTAGTTAGAGATCTCTATGCTGCAAGGGAAAGAGTAACTACAATTTTAGAGTCTGAAAAAAAGAAGTTTGAGGATTCGCTCCAAGAGGATTTTAATGTTTTAGTTGAGTGGGAAAAGTTTAGATTCCTTTTAATTCCACCACAGAGAAGTACCTTCGGACGCGTCTTTTCAGCGGGTAAAGAGATTAAGAATATTGAAATATTCATCGTAAAAGATATTTTAGAGGTTGGGTTAGGTATTTTGCCAAATAGCTTAATAGATGTAATTGAATATGAATATGCCTATTATCCCCTTTTCATCACTAAGGATTTAACGGTTTATGAAGTGGCCTATAAGAAAGACCCATCAAATAGTTATTCAACAATAATACAGAAC
>JAGGXT010000336.1 GCA_021162905.1 Candidatus Odinarchaeota archaeon
ATTCAATAATAATCGGCATTTTGATGTATTATCTGCTATATTTTAGTAACTATGGAAAAATAGTACTTAATTACATTCCTAGCGTACCTATTTTACCAAAAGAAGTAGTTGTAGCGGCTCTTGTTATTTTCATAGCAGCAATATTCTCTGGAGGACCTATTGGAGGACTTATTTCTGGATTGGTATTAGGTATAATTTTTTATGAATATAATTATTATGTTAATATAGCATTCTCTATGGCAACTGATATCATGACCCAGAATGTGGATTCTATTATGTCGACGCTATCAACCGTATCGGATCACGTAGTGTATTATATGCTTAGCTCTTCAGAGTATCAAATGTTTATTGGCATTGCTGCTATTGTTGGGTTGATTGCTGGGGTCATAAGTAAGAAGCTTTTAGGAGTTCCTTCGGAGACCGAAGAAGAATAAATTTTATTTTTACGTTAACTATTATTTTTATATAATACTTTATTGAATGAAATGATTAATTAATATAAATAAAGTATAATTAATAATTTAAGGAAGTGGTTGGCTTGGCCAACCAGCTTTTTGTACAAACTAGAGATGTAGCTGTTGAAGTATGGAGAAATTGGAAAATTGCAGCTATCCTAGCGATATTTTATTCACTTAATGCTTTATTTATAGGAAAGGCTAAATTGTTTGCTGGCCATGGCGAGGTAAGAATGTTTATATTTATCCCTGCAATTACAGCTGTTTGGTTTGGTCCAGTGGTTGGTGGCTTGGTTGGAGGATTTGGCAACCTATTAATAGATATAATTGATGATGTAATACTAAGCGGAGAGTCCTTAGAGATTTCCAACTTTATAGGCTTTCTCGCTAATCTAATCGGTGCGTACATAACTGGTATTTTACGTGACCCTCTTGAAGTTACAAAAGATGAGAGCATAATCTCACTAAAACAAATAATAAAATACATTAGAAATACCATTGCAGCTATAATAGGAATGGGTGTAGTAACAGGTGAAATCATAGGGCTGGGTCTCTATGCTGCAGGATACTTCCCTAGTCCAGAAATAGGGTTTATACTAGCATGGGAGATTACAAAGATAAACTCTATGTTTCTTTTAATAGCAATGGTTCCAGTGCAGATTTTTGTCACTGCCTTTGAAAGGCATAGGATAAAAGCATATTATGAGCAAGCGGATCTTACTAGGAAACCTGTAATGGTTGAAGGACCTAAAGATTCCCCTATAGAGATAAAAAGATTTCATATAGTCGGCGGTGATGGTCTAGTTCAAGAAAAATGGGGCCTCTTAGAGATGGTATTAAAAAATAATTCAAATGCTTCTCTACAATATAGAATAGAGCTGAACTCCGATGACAAGATAGATCCATCAGTATCATATACCAAGATTTTGAAAAGTGGAGAGGATGATGAAAAATACTTTAAGATTTATCCGTTTGATGATGGAGTTAGAGAGATGGATATATACATCAAACCGTGGATGAACTCTATTTCTCTTCTAGAACAGAACTTTGGTAAAAACCTTACATATCACTATAAGTATCGCTATCGTGTAATGGCACCACTTTCAGATAAGTTTCATGGTGTGATATCATTTATTACAATGCTTGCGTTTATAGGCGTTACTATAAGTGCTTTACAATCTGTTCTTGGAACGATCTCCGGCATTAAGGCTACATACTTCGGCTTAGCAATAGCTATTGTGATTGTAGAATTTATCATACTAATTGCGTATTACATGCGACTTAAGAGGAGGTTGAAAGGATGAAAATCGGCAGTACAGTTACACTGATTTTAGGATTTTTACTTTTAATTGTTGCAGCATTTGATTTCACAGTTGGTATTGCTACTATTCCAAGATACCTTTTTGGCGTAATCTCCTTATTCCTGATAGTTGTCATAATGGTTCTTTTATATCTAGAGAGACGTATGGAAAAAGTGGTCTCTGCAGAAGTGCCTAGTATTGAAGAAATGAAGGAAGCGGCTCGCGGAAGAAAAGCGGTTCTTTCAATAATTCCTGAAGGTGTTTTTGAGGTTTATAAACCAGCTAAGTTGCATATAAAGATGAAAAATGTTACTGGTTCACGTGGGATGAGAATCTACTTCAGCAGTCTTGATTATGTTAATCCTAATAACATAATCCTATGGCTAGAACCTGATGAGAAACAAGACATAATACTTCGTGTAATACCTGTAGGTAAAGGAGAGCGTGAATTAGCAATCGAAGTAAGGCCATTATTTGACGAAAATGGTAATTTAATACCTGAGGCCGATGCTGACCCTATTTCGTTTCAAAGCTTTAAATACAACGCAAAAGAAAGAATGGTTGGTGGCTTAACAAGCACTCAAAGAAGCATTATAAAAAACATAGCAAAAGTAGCCGCAATTTTCACGGTCATCAGTGGTGCTCTCTTTGCATATTTCCCAGAGTTGGTGGCTAGTGCGGAAATAATAACCTCATTTGTTCCATTATTCATAACGCTACAAGTGCCGTTGCTGTACATATATTTCTACTTAGTAAATAGGTTACCTATTTCCTAATCTACATGTCTACTCTATTTTTATGTTCGGACATCGTTTCTTAATATAGTCCAATGACTGCTTAGCCCAACTAAGTTGCAATTCAAAAATGATAGGCCCTTTGAAATTATGCTTATCTAGGTACGTTAAAAACTCACAAACTGGAAGTTTTCCTTCACCTAAAGGTATGTGGTCCTTTATCTCTACATAATCATTTTTCTTTATCTTATATCCGTCGTGAAGATGTATCTCTGCAATTTTATCATAGTTCCATTCAAGAAATTCCATAACATCATAATTTCCTGAGTAGCCAGCTAGCAAATGACCAGTGTCAAAACAGATCGAAGTATCTAACTCATCAACTATTTTTCGTGTATATTTAAATTCAAATTCTACATTTTCTATTGCCAATCGTCTTGAATTAATTCCTGTGGCCTCTAAGAGATTTTCCACGCTTTTTAAAGCATTAGAGTAGAACATTTCATTTACAATATTTTTTAAGGCCGGAGGCCCCTCAATCCTAGAAAGCTCAGATGCTAAAGCTCCAGTGGCATGAATAACATAGACTTCTGGTGAAAAAATCTCAGCGATATTAATTATTTCAGCTAATGATTTAACAGAAGCGTCTCTTATATGAGGTACTGGGCTAGCGGGCTCTATGGACCATAATGGTAAATGGGCCGTATATATCAAATTTAGTTTTTTCTTAATTTCCTTTAGCTCTTCCGCCACCTCCTCTGTGAGGGAGTTTGGTATCACATAAGCCATATCTAAGGTAAGTTCAATAACTCTAAATCCATTGTCATATGCCCTTTTCACCAGATTTTTAAAATTTAAGAGACTCATTATTTCAAGGAGACTTACTTCGGAAGCAAGTTTTGTAAGCTCTATAAGGTGCTCAAGATCTATGGACGTGATGCCAAAATTCATGTGCACACCTCACTATATATGTAACTTAGTAATAACATAAAAAAGTAATAATCAAGTATTATATTATATTTTATATGCCCTTGGTAAAATAATTAAGAATTTGATAAAAATCTATTTGTTTCCCTTTATTTGCTCTTTTATTCTCTCTATAACTTCCTTATCCAGCGGATAAATCTTTAGATATGATAACTCATAAGTTAAAATGAAACCTTAAATAATCTAAATATCCTTTTTTAAGGTTATTAATTACGTTTATTAGTTGATGAGTTAGATACTTCGATCTGCTCCAATGCTGAAATAGAAAATTAATCCCTCAAAACTATTTTTTACGGGTCCTAACATTTTTGGATATTCTTAAGG
>JAGGXT010000159.1 GCA_021162905.1 Candidatus Odinarchaeota archaeon
AAACAATGTTATTATTTGTTAGATATTTGATTTTCAACGTAATGTTAATAAGAAATTAGAATATTTCAAACTATAATAAAGTTAGACCAAACATGTGTCAACAGCTTTAGATTTGTTCAACAAAGTAATAGAAACGAAAAATTTAAGTTGAAAAATAGAAACTCATATAACAGAATATAATTGCCGAGGTAGCTCAGCCTGGTTAGAGCGCTGGACTCATAATCCCGTGGGTGCAAGCCCACGGAATATAGGGTCGGATGAGAGATCCAGAGGTCCCGGGTTCGAAGCCCGGCCTCGGCATTTTCTTTATTTATATGCCGCAGTAGCTCAGCCCGGCAGAGCGACGGACTTGTATCATTAGAAAGAAATCCGTTGGTCGGGGGTTCAAATCCCCCCTGCGGCTTATTTTCTTAATATTAGAAATTCCAATACTTTTTGTGAATATTTTTAATATTTCTAATTAATCTTTTAACGTAACTATCTACATGTTCACTATGTTTTATGGGGAATGTGTCCTTAAGAGGTATTATATCATCGGACATTACAGTTATTGAATTTACTGCGCTATTAGATAATCCATTTGGATGATAACCGCCTTCTAGCACATAAAGTAATCTTCCATGAGCGCTCTTTATGGATAACTCCTTGATTTTTTTCGCAATTTTTCCATATCCTTGTGATGTTAAACGCAAATTAGTTAGTGGATCATAAAAATGAGCGTCGAAGCCTGCAGAAACTAATACAAAATCGGGACTAAATTGAAGAACTATAGGAAAAACTATTTCATTAAATGCCATTAAATAATGTTTATCAGTAGCTGTAGGTGGCATAGGAATATTTACAGTAAATCCTTTACCCTCTCCTTCGCCCACTTCAGTAGGAAAACCTGTACCCGGATATAGTGTTCTTGGGTCTTGATGAAAACCAATATATAATACGTTAGGATCGCAATAAAATATATCTTGTGTCCCATTTCCGTGATGCGCATCAATATCTACTATGACAACTCGCTTCAATTTACGGATCTTTATCAAATATTTCGCAGCTATTGCAATATTATTAAATATACAGAACCCTTCTGAAATCTCATGAGATGCGTGATGCCCCGGCGGTCTTACTAAGGCGAATGCATTTGATATTTTTCCATCAAGAATCATTTTTATAGCATTTATGCAAGCGCCAACGGCTAGCATAGCAGCTTCATAAGTCCCAGAGGATATATAGGTTTCTCCGTCGTCCATGAAGCCCCCGCCAACTTCACTTAACTTCTTTACACGCTCTATATGACCCTTTGGATGGACAAGTAATATTATTTCTTCAGACACAGAGGTAGGAGTTATCCAGTCATGATTTTTCTTAATCTTATCATCAACACTTGCATGATATTTTTCAATTATATAGTTAAGTCTCATTGGATTTTCAGGATGATTGTAATTTGGCTTATGTTCCAAGAATTTTTCATGATAGAAGATGCCCGTTCTCATTAAATCATGCATCTCCTACGGTTTCTTAGTTAACAAAATTTTTAACAAATGAGAATGTTTATTCTATTGCTCCATTACATAAGTATGTAAATCACTTTTTTAAATTATATAAATGTAGGTGGTCAATATGGCAGTTTGCCCCATTGACACGATGAGATACGCCCTCCCAGAAATGATTAAAATATTTTCAGAAGAGAATACATTAAGAAAATGGTTGAAAGTAGAAGCTGCTCTAGCACAAGCTCATGCAGAAGTAGGAAACATACCAAAAGAGGCAGCAGATGAAATTACGAAAAAAGCATCATTAGAGTATGTTAAATTAGAGAGAGTAAAAGAAATAGAGAGAGAAATCCAGCACGATCTAATGGCAATGGTGCGTGCTCTTACCGAAGTGTGTGAGGAATATGCCCAACCTTATGTTCATTTAGGGGTAACCTCCAATGACATTAAGGATACAACACTCGCATTGCAATTGAAAGAGGCTTACCAAATAATCGGTGAAAAACTTATTGAATTGGAAAGTACATTACTAGAGCTTAGTGAAAGATATAAGGAGTTAGTCGCTGTTGGAAGAACACATGGACAACATGCAAATCCAATTACATACGGATTAAAGTTTTCAGTATATGCAGCAGAGATAGGACGGCACATTGAACGTTTCATTGAGGCAAAGCGACGAATTTTAGTAGGTAAAATTACAGGAGCTACAGGAACCCAAGCAGCGCTAGGAGAAAAAGGAATAGAGATTCAGAGAATAACTCTAGAAAAACTAGGACTACAAGTGCCACTAGTTACAACACAAATATTGCAGAGAGATAGACATGCCGAGTTTTTATTGCTTCTAGCACTTATTGCATCAACTTTAGAAAAAATTGCAACAGAGATAAGAAACCTTCAGAGAACAGAGATAGGAGAGGTAGAAGAATTTTTTGAGAAGAGGAAACAAGTTGGATCCAGCGCCATGCCTAGCAAGAGAAACCCTATAAAATCTGAAAGAATTTGTGGGATTTCAAGAGTAATAAGATACTTAGCGTTTTCATCACTTGAAAACATACCACTATGGCATGAAAGAGACTTAACAAACTCGTCATCAGAAAGAATAATAATACCACATGTGGTTATTTTGACGGATTATATTCTTTCATTGATGATTAAAGTCTTGAAAACGCTAAAAGTAAATGAAGCAAATATAAAGAAGAATCTTTACCTCACACAAGGTTTAAACTTATCAGAAAGCGTGCTTACTCTTTTAGTTGAAAAAGGATTGCCAAGACAGAAAGCACATGAATTGATAAGAATTGCAGCAATGAATGCTGTAGAGTATCAAAAGCCCTTTAAGGATTGCCTTCTTGAAATGGATGATATTAGAAAATTAGTCTCGGAAGAAGATCTAGACCATGCTCTAAAACCAGAGAACTATATTGGTACTGCTATTAAACAAACAGAGAATGCTATATCATTTTTGAGAAGAAAGATCACTCAATGGAGGAAAGAGATTTTAAATTCTTCTTAATTGACTTATAATTTGTTCAGCAATTTTAGGACCAAAGTAAGGTAATCTCTCTAAATCTTTTTGATTTGCTGATCTAAGCTTCTCTATCGTCGTGTAACCTGCATTATATAATATTCTAGCTCTTACCCTTCCAACACCTTCAAGTTTAGCAAGCTCCAACAATTCTTGCTTTACGCCATATTTAACACGAACTTTTAGATCATTAATGATCTTAAGAATCTTGTCCTTTCCGAAAATTTTAGCTATTTCACCTACAGCATATAAAAGCCACTCAGCATTCTCCTTTAATCTTAGTAAATCGCCACTACCAATATTATACTTATCAAGAATGAGATCTTCAGGCTTTTCATTAATCCAATCCTCTAGTAGGGATGCTGTTTTTACTTCAGATAAAAACTCATAATATTCAAAACCGCCCTTGTAAAACTCGTCGGTTGATACCAGAATTTGATCATATCGATCCTCTAATATGTCCTCATACTCATATACTTCATTTCTTGAGATATTCAATTTCGGCATATCTGGAGTATGGCATATCAGATGGAGCAAGCCAAATGCTGTTATATTTGAAAAATCTCTATCACTTAGCAAAAAGTTCCTAAAGATAATTGCAGTATATGGGTCTATATACAGCTGAGAAACCCTTTCACCAAATCTGGTTGCTGAGAAGAAATTACTTTTCTCAACTACAAATTCCTCAGCTAATAGAAAAGATAAACTATCTTTTATTATTCTTTCTATTATGGACAAGTCCTCTTTAAATCCATAAAAAGTCCTAGAGAAAAATGTGATCATATTTTTTAACGATGGAGTATATTTTGCTGCTATTGATGCTAATATATGTTTAACTAATATAGCTCTATTAGCTAATTTTGATGTTATATCTTCTGGATTTCCCATCACATAAGTTTCAAGAAGATAATCAATCTCGCTTTTTGATCTAGCAATCGTTATTGCATAACCTATATCATCGTATTGTGGACGTCCAGCACGACCCACCATTTGTTTATATTCTAAAATTGGAATATAGGAGTATCCGTATCGCATGTCATATCGTTTTACGCTATCAATTATAACATATCTTGCTGGAAGATTTACACCCGCAGCAAGGGTTGGGGTTGCAACAATTATTTTTATTATATTATTCCTAAATGCATTTTCAATTATCTCTCTATGAACATAATGTAACCCCGCATGATGAAACACAACTCCATTAACTACCAATTCAGCGAGCTGCCTACTTAATTGTGTTGTTTCGGTTGAGCTAATAATTTCTTGTGAAACTTTATTTAGAGATTCTCTCTCCAAATATTGTGAAAAAAGTCTATTCGAAATAACATCAGCTATTTTTTGAGCCAATTTAACACCCTTACGTCTCGTGTTAGTAAACACTAAAACTTGTCCATTATTTAAAAGCCCATGAAGTGCTAAATTTACTGTAACGTTTGAGACTATCTCTTTTACTTTAATTATGGAACCATCTGAAAACTGCACAGTTCGTCTGTAACACACACCCTCTTTAAGTGGAACTGGACGCCAATTACTTACAACCAACTCCGCATTAAGCCAATGTGCTATTTCATCAGCATTATTTATTGTTGCACTTAATGCAATTATTTGGGCCTCAGGATTTATTTGCATTAACCTTGTTAAGACGACTTCAAGTGTTGGACCGCGATCCTCATCATTGATGAGATGGATTTCATCAGCAACTACCACAGCAATATTATTAATCCAAGAAGGGTTATGTCTGAGAAGAGAGTCAGCTTTCTCATTTGTTGTTATAATTATATCATAATTAGCTAACCATTGATCTGAAGAGTCATAATCGCCTGTCGTAATAGCTACTTTTATTCCAATTTCTTCATATTTCTTAAATTCCTTATATTTCTCAGATGCTATCGCTCTTAATGGAACCAGATATATCGCTTTACCTCTATTTTCAAAAATGTTTTTTAACATAACTAACTCTGCTATAAGTGTTTTCCCAGATGCCGTTGGTGCAGCCATAACTAAATTTTTCTTTTTAAAAATACCTTTTTTCACAGCCTCTTCTTGAGGAGGGTATAGGGTGGTTATACCTTTATCCTTAAGTAGCATAGCCACTTTCGTTGGGATTGGAAGTTCTACAAGAGATAAAGCCATACAAGGCACCTTTATGCTTTCTTAACAAACCCTGGCTTGGGTTCATAAATAGTTCCATCATTCTTCAAATCATCTATAACCTTTTTGGCAAAGTTTCTTGGAATGCCCTCCTCTTCAGCAACCTCAATAACCTTAGTGATAGGAACTGGGCCACCAGTTTCCCTTTCTAACTCAATAATTATATCAAGAACTCTACTCATCTGTTCTAATTGAGATCTGGGCTTGCCGACAAGAATTCTATCTATATCTATACTTTCTGTTGTCTCATCAAAGGCTACTTGTTGCAAAGATAGTTTCATTAGTCGAATTGCAGCTTTTGCATCTTTTTCCGTAACAACATCACGAAGCTCCATCCTTGCATGGGCTTCAGCTAATCTCACTAAGGCCTCTAACTGCCTTGTAGTTATAGCAACAGAGGACGAACTACTTCTGGCTCTTAATTCTAAATAGAACGCTTCTAAGATTTTAGCAGCCTCTTCTGATAATTTTGGGTGAATATTTTTCCTAGCATATGCAATATATTTTTTCAAAAATTCTGTGGGAAGTATATCTTCTTGTATTTCATGAGGTCTTTGATGTAATCGTAATACATGAGTAACAAGCTCTTTATCCATCTTTGGATCTGGCTTGTCAGTCAAGACGAAAATTAGATCGAATCTTGATAATATTGTTGCAGGCAGATTTATGTTTTCAGCCGCGGTTTTATATGTATCATATCGACCAAATATAGGATTCGCGGCTGCTAAAATTGCTGTTCTAGCATTAAGGGTTGCTATTATTCCTGCTTTTGCGATTGAAATGGTTTGCTGCTCCATTGCTTCATGTATAGCACTCCTATCATCCTTTTGCATCTTATCGAACTCGTCAATTGCAGCAAGCCCTCTATCAGCCAATACTAATGCGCCGGCTTCCAGTGTCATAGATCCAGTCATAGAATCTCTAACTACAGCTGCTGTCAGACCTGCAGCTGTGGAGCCCTTTCCAGTAGTGTATATTGCTCTGGGTGCTATCTTGGTTGCATATTTAAGTAATTGGCTTTTACCCGTACCAGGATCTCCTACAAGTAACACATTTATTTCTCCACGTATTTTTACACCATCTGGTAGCTCTTTTGTAACACCACCAAATAACATAAGAGCTATAGCTTCCTTTATATGACGAAGGCCGTATATTGATGGTGCAATAGACGCGATGAGTTTTTCACTTGCAAAAGGATCTTTAGCGAATTCAAGTATCTCCTTTTCTTCTTCTTTAGAGATATAAACTTCTTCGACCTCTTTGTCTTCCCGCTCTATATATACAGTTTCAATGTATGTACTAAAAGTAGCTAATTTTCCAGCAGTACGGGTATCCAAGGTAGAACGAAGAATTCCAACTATAGTAACTCTATCACCAGGTCTTGCACTGTCGACTAAATCTTCAGTTACTATTGCGTCAATAAACCTGGGAAGCTGTCCTGCGGGTAATTCTTCTGGCCTTTCTTGAATACGAATATTTTGCCAATCTATAAAAGTAGATTCATCTTCAAGTAGTTTAAAAGGTCCTTTTCGACCACAGCTCCTACAGATCAAAGGAGGAGAATATCTTCCTTCCTCTTGCTCTTTATAAGTTATTGCACCACAACTACCACACTTAAAAGCGCCAGTATGAAGAAGAGGTTTAACTTTACTAGCCCTTGTGAGGATACCTTTTATTTGTATTAATTTTCCAATTTCAGAAGAACGTATTTTTCTTAACGGGATTGTAGTAGGTAGATTTTTTATACGAACATGAAAATTCCTTACCGACAATGCATACTCATTATCTATTATTTGCATTAAGTTTCGTAGGGCGTTCGAAGCAGCCGATAAAACTTGAGCTGGCTCTGAAAGCAAAATACGAGCTAGTTCAGGGTCAAATCTTAATAGATCATCAAAATCAATAATTAGGGATATCATCCCCTCAGCGGCCATTTCTTTAGCGCGTTCTCTATACTTATAATTCCCTTTTTCATCTTGATATATTCTTAGAAATTCTTCAAATCTTGCTTCAATATTTATTTCTTCTGTCATTTTAACATTCAAACCCCGAGAGGAGCAATTTAAATCTTAAGTTATATAATTTACTATTTTTCAAATATTTACACTTTCTTATTTTTGCATCCCTACAATTTCTAACCACTTCTTATAAA
>JAGGXT010000210.1 GCA_021162905.1 Candidatus Odinarchaeota archaeon
ACTATCCGTGTAAGGTTAACAGCTCTTCTAAATATAATTTTGGAAATTCAGCAAAGAAAGGGACATGTTACTCCAAAGGAATTAACCGAAAAAACTTCTTTAACGGATAGATCTATCAGGGATTATTTAAAGATTTTAACCACATTAGGCGTTCTTGAGTATGAAGGAAGTGGGCGTTATAGCGTGAACCAGCGACGTCTTTACCAAGTTATGATGAACAACGTACTAGAACCAACGCCTATGATTACATTAGAGGATTTTATAGACCCAGTAAGAGTTGCTGAATTAGCGCATTTAGGAAGCATAAATGAGAAAATAAAAAGTATTCTAAAAAGGGTTGACATGGATTATTTGCTTTCTGGTAAACTTCGTGATGAATTAAGAAATCTTAGAATCGATAGTGAGCTTGAAAGATGGGGATTTGTTGGAGACAAATTTATTTTAGAAAGGAGAGCTAGGGATTTATTTTTGGATAATGTCTGGTTTTCTGGAAGCGCATCTGCGTATACCTTAGGGAACTATAGATATAGAGATATAATGACGATGTCAATAGTTTTCCTCTCAGCAGCGAATTATGTTGGATACTTTAGCAGAAATGTCTTAGATAGAGATCAATCTAAAAGTATAATAAGACCGGATTTGAGAACATATAAAGGCAGGGAGCCTTTTCTTCCTGGTGACCCATTTTATGAAATGACGAGTGATTTCCCAGAACTTTTAGAGTCTGGAAGAAAGATAGCAGCTCGTTACCTTGTTGAATATCAGCACTTGAGTGCTGATTATGAGGCCGTAAAAGAATATGGTGATAAATTTAGAATATTATTCAGAAATGGATCTCTTGTGCCGCATGGATTTATTGTGTACAGCAGACATCTCATGGAATTAAGAGATAGGGTACATACTCTTTTTAAGAGATTATTAGAGCTTTCAAAGAAGAAAGATGTGCTTTTGGTGGGAGTTAGTGTTGTACCACATGATAATTATATTATTCGAATATTAAACAGTGCTAAACGTATGAAAATAGGAGAAACCAGTGATCTCAATTTAATGCTCGGAATATTATATGATGGGGAGGCTACATGCCCCGTTAAAAGAAAGATAGAAAGAGGCCGACCTCCAATAAGTAACTGGTATGAGTTTTACATAAAACGGCATAATTTCGTATTAAAAGTAGAGATGATAACAGATTCTCCACTTGAGGACCAAGAGAGAGTATTAGACACTTTATATTCATTAAGTCTTCCAGCCCCTGATCGATCCGTACTATCAGGACCTAGTATAGCTGGAACGGCCCAAATATTAGCAAAGAACAATCTAATGTTTTTGAAACGAAATATTGAAATGGCAATACACGGGGCTCTTAGATCCTATATAGAAGAGTATGAAATAAGAAGAGATAGAATACTATTTGGGGAGGAGTCTGATGAAGGCTAAAAGATTGGGAGTTATACTATCGGATAGAACTGGTCCTACTCATCTTCAGTTCAATTTTCAGCTCGATGATGATGCAGATGTTAAGGTTGGTGAGTTTGTAGAGGTTCCGTTGGGGTCAAGAATAATATTGGGGAGAATTATAAGGTTGCACTCCATAAATGAGTTATTTCAGGATCCGACTTTTATCAAGGATCATCTTAAAAGAGATATACCGCTATACGCCAGATATCCTGTTGATATAGGCCGATGGAGGGCCGCAACAGTTCAAATAATTGGGATAATAGAAGATGGGCAAATTTCTCCACCTAACGATGCCCCAGAACCTGGCGATACCGTTTATTTGGCTTCCAGTGACCTTTTAAAGCAATTTCTCAAGCTTCCAGAAAAAGGAATTTACTTGGGTAAGATGTATGGGAATAATAACATTGACATAGTTTTAGATATTAAAAGAACAATAAAACATCATATCGCAGTTCTAGGTGCAACGGGGAGTGGAAAAAGCTATACTGTTGGTGTGATTATTGAAGAGTTACTTGAAAACAACTATCCAGTTGTTGTAATAGACACTCATGGAGAATACCATGGATTTAACACACCAAACTATGAGGAAGGAAGCTTATTAGAAAGGTGGGGATTAGAACCCAAGTCATATGATATTATCAGATATTCTATTTTTGCATCCTATCCTAGGTCAAAGACATTAAGAATAAGTTTAGATTGGCTCAATGCAGACTCATTTGCAGAAATGTTGGGAGCCACTGAAACACAATATGATTTGCTTTTCTTGGTATTTCAGAACCTAAAGAAAGAAAAGATGCGAATTACTATAGACAATGTCATTGAAAGTGTTGATAAAGTTGCGTCGGAGTGGAAATTTGCGTCAAGAACAGTATTTACTATAAAAAGGAAATTGCAACTAATTCGCGAGCTTGGAATTATTGGTATGCCTCCAAAGATAGAGGAATTAGTTTCACCAGGTAGACTCACAATTGTCGATCTAAGTGAAGATATTGAAGAAAAAATTAGAGTAAGTTTAGTCGGTGTGTTGCTTGATATATTATTTAAGGCAAGAAAGAAACAAATAATCCCCCCTCTAATGGTGGTGGTTGAGGAAAGTCATAGATTCGCCCCTCAAGACGAAGAAAGCTACAGTAAGAGCATGATGCGGAAAATAGCCAGAGAGGGGAGAAAGTTCGGAATTGGCCTATGCTTGACAAGCCAGAGAATTGTAGGCCTCGACAAAGACGTAATTAGTCAATGTGGAACAAAAATAATTCTCAGAATTGATAGTAAAACAGATTTGGATTATATATCTCCTTATATAAGCTACTCTGTGATCTCTGACTTACAAAGAGTTCCTTTCCTCCCAAATGGAGTTGGAATAGTAAGCGGAATAGCACTAAAAGCACCTGTTATCGCTCAAATAAGACCAAGAAAATCAAAACACATCGGAATATAATTAATCGTTCAAAGTGCATATGAGATACATAATCATTCACTTTATAAAACAAACTTCTTGAATGTTATGCATCTTTAATCTCTTTCTCAATCAACTGAAAAACGTTTCAGGGTTAATACAATAAAAA
>JAGGXT010000076.1 GCA_021162905.1 Candidatus Odinarchaeota archaeon
CTTGATACATGCTAACATGTGTGAATAACGTAAAACATTTATTAGGAATTAAAAATGTATTACATAAGTATTATTTTTCTATGGACAATTTTGAAATAAGGTGTAATGAGATGAACTTAAACATTAAAGAGTTAGAAAAAATGTACATAAGTGAAATAGATTGGGAGGTGCATGAAAATGCGAATACAACGGTGTCCTACAGCGACTTTCTTGGCTTCCTAATGGATAAAATTCTTAAAGCTCATGATATTTTGTCAAATTACTTACCAATTGAGGCCATAAAAGCTCACTTAAATGGCGATATTCATATACACAAATTGCCACATTCTCTTTGGATACCATACTGTGTTGGTTGGAACTATTCGAAGATATTAAAACTGGGTCTTAAAACACCAACAATTGTTTCAAGGCCAGCAAGACACTTAGATACCGCAGTTTCTCATCTCATAAACTTCTTTTACTTAGCATCTCAAGAATGGACCGGTGCTCAAGCAGCATCAGCCATAGATCTATACATGGCTCCTTTTGTAAAATGTGATAACTTGGATTACAAAGGATTAAAGCAAAATATCCAAAAGATGTTCTTTGAGTTAAATTATCCGAGCAGACTTGGTTATCAAGCAACATTTACAAATGTAACTATTGTTCTAGACACGAGTAAAGAGTTCCTTGAAGGTTCTGCTATTGTTGATGGAAAAAATGTAGGTTCCCTTAATGAGTATCTTGATGATGCCATTAAGCTTACAAGGGCAATTTTTGAGTTAACTATGGAAGGTGATTCACTTGGCCAGCCATTTACATTTCCAATAATAACTCTTATGCTAACTCCTAATTTCGACTGGAATGGCCATAGGTGGGATAACTTAGTAGATACTATTTTCATGTCTTTGGCTTATAGAGGGTCTTCCTACTTGCTTAATGGGTACAACTCTGAAGTGGGATCCTTATATGCTATGTGCTGTAGGTTAACTTTAGATGTATCAAAAATTGCTTCATTAAAACTGCTGAGGGGAGAAATGGAAGACATTGGTGAGTTACTTAGAAAAAAGAAAAGCGCTAGAGGAATCTGGGCAATGCCGGATGCCACGGGTAGCATAGGTGTTGTTACAATAAACCTACCAAGAATCGGAATACTCAGCAAGGGAAGCATGGATAAACTAGAGGAGATGCTCTTCGAGAAGATAGAGCTTGCAAGAAAAATTTTCTTAGTATGGAGAGAGAAATACGAAAAATCTTTAGAAAGCGGTCTAATGCCCATGACAAAAGTCTATCTTGGTACATTAGCAAGTCATTATAATACTATAGGACTCTTAGGTCTTCCAGAAATGGCTGCTAATTTCATGCAAAACCCCAACCTTTGGCATGATCTTGAAAGCAAAGAATTGAGAGAAGCAGTTTCTATAATGAAACATATAGTCAGCCTAACCAGGAAGATAATAGAAGAATATGAAGAAAAAGATGGATATTTATATAATGTGGAGGAGGTTCCGGCTGAGTCAACATCGTACAGGCTTGCATTACTCGACTATAATAAGTTTAAGGAATTAGTTAGTAAAAATGAAATTTTAATACCCCGAGAGAGTAAGACTCCTTACTACTCAAATAGTATAATCCCATATTATGCTGACATTTCACTTGGTGAAAGAGTTGAATTTGAGGGGGAAGTGCAGCAAGAGTTCACTGGTGGGGTTATGATGCATATATTCCTTAATGAGACGCCTGACCCGATCGCTTTAAAAAAGTTAGTTTATAGAATTGCTGTAAATACCAAGGTTGTATATTTCAGTATAACGCCTACTATAGCTACGTGCAGAAATTGTGGTTGGCATGGAATCGGTATTTATGAGAAATGTCCAAAGTGTGGAAAGTCTGTTGATCTCTGGAGCAGGATAGTAGGCTACTATAGGCCGATTAAAAATTGGAATATAGGCAAAAAAGCTGAGTTTAAGCAAAGAGTACATTACGGAGGATCAAAACTTTTAGCGTGATGGATCCATGAGGAAATATTTAGTGCTTCATATAGCGGGATGGATAGAAACATCACTTATTGATGTAATTGGAGATGTTTCGTTTGTAATCTGGTTCAATTATTGTAATTTTAGGTGTCCTTGGTGTCAAAATGCACATGTGGTGCATGCCAAGATTACAAGAAGAGTTACAATTGATGAAATATTGGATGCCATAGAGCGAGTTGCAAATATTATAGGCTATGTTCATGTGACTGGAGGAGAACCTACATTACAAGCTGAGGGTTTAAAGGAACTTCTTAAGAGATGCAAAGATGAAATTGGGGTAAAAACCAGCATATCAACAAATGGAAGTAGGCCTATAGTGGTGAAAGATCTAATTGAAAATAAGCTTTTAAACCATATAGCAATCGACATAAAAGCACCACTTAGGGACGAAAAGAAATACAAGCAACTTACTGGTTGTCAAAAAATTACTAGTTTCAAAAATGTTCTAAACTCCATAAGGGATACAATAGAACTTTCTCTTAGGAGAGTAAAGTTTGTAGAGCTAAGAACCACTATCATCCCTGAAATGTTAAAGAGGGATGATGTTCTTGATATCATCAAAGATGTAAAAGATTTAGTTTCTTATAATAAGTTCAATAATAGAGTGGTTTATGTTTTACAACAATTTATGCCTAGCGATACTATGATAAATAGGGCTTTTAGAGAACTTCCAAAGACTGATTTAAAACTACTGTATGATTTAGCACATGTTGCAAAAAACAAAATTAAGGATATTGAAATTTATATTAGGGCCCAAGAGATTGGAATTCTTAAAATTTAGAGTCCTATTTAAACTTAAAGGAGTTTCTAAGGCTATAGGCACTTATAGTGAGACTCAAAGCCGTAAGAGAGAATATTATACAACTCGTGTAGTATACTTTCTGGATTCTTAATTTTGATTGCGTTAAGTATCGATGTATCGAGTTTATATCTATATTTATCATATAGCTGATCCCAAAGAGGAGGAAGGGGCTTCTGTATGATATTATCAATATTTTGAACTATTTGCATAGCACAGTAATTCTCAATAGAGTTTACATTAATTAAAGGTAATTCTAAATAATCATTCTCAAGGAACCTCGTCCAAGTATCTGATATTCTTCTTCCTAGCAGCACTAATATTGAAATAAAGATCGTGCTATTAAACCAACCAGTAATTATTTTTGAGGTAATGCCATCGTGATCCTTAATTATGTAAAAGTTCTTTGACGCAGAAATATTTTCTTTTGAGTAATTTGCAAATACGCCTCTCTGCTTAAATGATAAATCAACTTTATCAGGGATAAAAACATGACCGAACGGCTTCTTACTCCTTATCTGTTTATATGTATGACTATACCAGTATGCACCATATGCATTAATAGCTGGCTTCGCTGATCCAGAAAGCATACCCCATTTGATATAATATTGTAAGTCTTTAGGCAGTTCATTGATTTCAACTAGGGGAATTGAGAGAGCATAGCTATTTGATGCTATTTCAATAGAATTACTATAAAGACTGGGTTTTCTAAGAGTTTTTACTAGAAATTTCTTATTTATTTCCAAACAATCTTTATTTTTGGGATTATTAATAACTATACTCTCCCGATCATCCTC
>JAGGXT010000109.1 GCA_021162905.1 Candidatus Odinarchaeota archaeon
AACTAGTTATTGGTATACAGAACATGTAAAAGTTGTTAGTGGCGATAAAACTGAATACTATACTAACAATTACATAGAACCATGGTTTTATCATAAAGAAAACGATTTGCCTATAATCCTAAATGAATCGTTTTTGATTACTAAGAAAGAAATTACAATATACGAAATTCCAGTGAGGTCACTATTTGCTCATAGAGAAGAAAATATAATATATGTCGAAGATAATATTTCCTTCTACGGTCAAATTATTGAAGATTATTACTTTGATGAGCAAAGTGGTGTCTTACTGAAGTACACTGTTAGCTACCCAAGCATGTGGGATTTATCAAACAGTGTAGGATGGTCATACTATGATGAATATGTGATCACAAAGACAAACGTAAAGCTTACAATAAATATTGATGAAATACGGGCGCAAGTATATCCCTGGATTATTGTTCTGAAAACACAAATTTGGGCGTTATTATTCATTCTAATAGGAGCAATTACTACCATTAGCGATCCGTTTATTACTAATCGGACATTTTCCAAAGCAGTAAAAAATATTAAAAACTTTAGTTCTCCACAGCCAGTTACTCGCTTATCACCAGTTTACTTTGATGTTTATGCAAATGGCTGGCTTTCGGACGGCTTTGTTGTCTTCAAGAGAGGATCAGAAAGTCATGTTTTAGCTGATTTGCGTAAAGAGGAACAGCATGCATTAGATACTACAGAGTTATTTGCGTTGGAAAAACTTCTGGCATTTGATGAATTGAATGAATCTGATGTCAATGTACTAAATGCAATAAACTCAAAGTGCAACTGTGTAGAATTAAGAGGAATGCCTAGGAGTGACCCAATCCTTGTAGATAAGTTAAAAGAAATAAGCAAGAGGTATATCGACAATGTCTTAAAAGCTATAAAATCTCCTGAAGCCTACGAATTATTAGAGTTTGCTTTTGAGATTATGGGCTATCGAAAAGTTCTCGCAGAGATGTTTGGTCAGGCCTATGCACTTCCACCATATAACTTATTTAGGGCATGGAAAATATATGAGAGAGTCGGTATTGGGCGGGTATTACTAATAGGTGACGATGATTTCTTATCAATACTTCTAGCAAAGCTCGGTGTCAGCGTGTCGGTAATTGATGTAGATCCGTATGTATTAAGAGTTATTAGGTATCTATCTCAAAGATATGGGCTAGAAGGCAGAATTGAACTGTTTTACCATGATATACGTGAACCATTTACTATTGACACTCGTTTTAGTGCAGTTCATATGGATCCCGGATACTCCCTTGATGGATTATTACTGTTTTTATCTCGAGGATTGGCTTGTTTAAGATTAGGTGGTACTCTTTTTGTTAGTTGGAATAGTAAAGGAGCAAACAAAGATTTACTAGAAAAAGCTCTAGTTGCACACAATATTAACATCTTAGAGAGGGCTAAAATAAAGCTGCGATACTTGGTACCTGTTGCAGGATACTATTCGCATATACGCACAAAATATGGAGGGCACACTATATTTATTCCTCCGACAATTAGAGTAGGGGCCTGGAAAGCTGTATTCTATATCGGAACTCTACAAAGGTCACCTAATTTCGTGGTCAAACCAGATTTTGCGTACACGGGGGTTCTGTATTGACAAACATTAGAGAGAGAATGATAATGCTTAAAAATTTTTTATTTCCCAGCAAAGCAGTAGCATTTGCTCATAATTATTTTATAACATCAGAACCTCAAGAGCTACGTGATTGTGAAAATTCGTTTCAAGGTCTTCTTAAATTACCTGAGGGGCAAGTTATAATATTTGATTTATGGGGGCGAAACCTAAAGCTTGATATTAAGAGTAAAAATGCGTATCCTCTTCGTCTTGAAAATCCTTTCAATGACAAAATTGATGAAACCATTAGAATAAAGGAACTCCAAGAAGATAATTTTATTTACAGCATAATAACTAAACTTGACGATAAGATACTCCTCAAAGTTAGAAGAAAGATTAGGGATCTTAACATAGGGGACACTTTGAAAATTGCCAGGGAGATATCAAAATATAGAAAGGTCTATTCTAATATTTATGGTCAGGCACCAATGTTGCCAATATCTAATGCTATCAGAGCTGCGATAATTGAAAAATACTTACCTAAAGGATCAAAAGTGCTTCATATCGGGGACAATGATGCACTTTCTATAATCTTAAGTAAGCTAGGCTATGAACCTTTTGTGATTGATATAGATGACTACGTGTGTTGGTTTTTGAAGAAATTAGCAGAAAAATTTGATGTTGAAGTTCGTGTTGGACGCATAGATGTCCGCTTACCATTTAAAATTGATACTATGTTTGATGCATTTATTACCGATCCAGAACATACAGTAGCCTGCTTACTAGTATTTATTCTCAGAGGTTTGCAATTTACAAAGAAGGGAGGTCTTGGTTTTATATCTTGGGAAAGCAACATTTTCCAGAGACGCTATCTATCCGCAATAATAAAAAGGTATAACCTAAAGAAAATAGAACTTAGAAAGAAAATACTTTACTATCTCTCGCCTCTAAAAACATTTTATGAACATATGAAATCGTTCAGAAAAAAGGATATCGGCTTCTCCATTCCTAAATGGAAAGCCGATTTTTGGATTGTTAAAAAAGAAAAAGACATAAATTATCTAAATAAAGAGTTCATAATCTCACTTTACTAATATAATAATAAATAAATACTTTTGGAGTTTCACCCAATATTGCGAAGTAATAAAGATTTTCGGAAGATTTTTATTTTTCTCCGACAATTATATTTTTGTGGTTGCTATGAAACATGTTGTTATAAAAGAAATTCTAAAAGTGGGCAAGAAAGGTGAAATTTATACCTCTAAGAGAATTAGAAAAATTGCAGGATTAAAAGCTCCTGGTGAAGTGATAGCCATTGCAAAGGAAGGAGAGTTGATAATAAAGACGTTAAAGTCAATTAAAGAGTTTCTCTCTGAACCTCCATTAATGAAAATAAGTGTGGAAGAAGCAGAAAAAATATCAGAAGAGGCACAGAAGGAGTTTTTCGAACATGGAAAAAAGGTATAAAGTTATGCTTGACACGACGTATTTAATGCCTCTTTTTGGTATCGAAACAGAAAAATTCTCTGCATCCCAATTACAGATACTGCTTGACCAAAAAAATTTGGGTCTATTTTACTCCCCAATATCTTTGGTTGAATTAAAATGGATCATTTTAAAGCGGATTAAAAAAGCGAATAATATTTTTAAAAAGACTTTACTTTCTAGATACAACGAAGCTCTATGGTATCTTCTTTATGGAGAGTATTTTTATGAATTGCCCCTAATAGATCCCCGTATAAACCCTCTTGAAGATATGCTCAGAGACCTTGGTTTAAATGATTACTTTGACCGTATCATTTTTGCTGCTGCATTAGAATATTGTGACATTTTATTGACTGAAGATACAGAAATTCACGATATTTGGCTTTCTCAAAAAGAAAAACTCACAGACAAAGAATTTCGTGTATTAAATTGGATGAAGTTTAAGCAGCTCCTTCTTTAATTGTTTCCAAGGTATTAATTTTAAACCGAATCTTTGGACACGTTTATAATGTCTGGTATTATTTGTTACAAATGGTAGATTTCTGCATATAGCAATTGCTGAGTTAAATATATCTCTATCAGAGATAATCTCACCATCTTTTATTAAAATAGACCAAATTTCACTAGCCTTTAAGATAGCAATATTGTCCAGTGAGAGAATTGTGAAAATCTCCTCTATAAGAGCTTTTTCTCTTCGTGTATCTTTACCATAGTAAGCGGTCCCCCTCAAAAACTCATATAAAGATATTTCCGTCATGTATCCATCGTATGCCTCAAGAAATTTTAGTAAAAGGTTCTCCTTTTGAAGAAATATAAAAACATCGGTATCAATAATTATTTCCCTTTCCTTGCTTTCCATAATTTTCTACTCTCCTCAATCGAATTCAATATCATCTCTGCTTCCTCATCGCTTAGAGGGAAATCCTTAAGAAGTTTCTTTGCTGCACGAATTCTCTTAATTTTTCGCATTTCATCAGCTATTTTCTCCAAAAATTCATCCCAATTTAAATCGCCTTTCAGCTCTTCAAGTTTTTTCTTAACCCGTACTGAAATAGTTATCGTTGAATACTCCAAGTTGAACACCCTTAATT
>JAGGXT010000234.1 GCA_021162905.1 Candidatus Odinarchaeota archaeon
GTGGAGGGGAAAATATAATGAGCAACTATCTAAAAAAATAAGTGAATTAAATTTAGAAAAAGATGTGAAGGTTATTAATGGTATTGTTAATATGCCTGAGATGTATGCTAATGTGCATGTTACAGTAATTCCTTTTTTGAATTTATGGAGGAGCCCAGAGATTCCTTTATCTGCGGTAGAATCTTTGGTTTGTGGTAGACCTGTTATAACTACTGATGTGGTAGAGATTGCAGAGATTGTTAAAAGACATAAATGTGGATGTGTGGCAAGACCTGTGAAAGATGATTTTTCAATGGCGTTAAAAGAGTGTAAAAGAAATTATAAAGTATACCAAGGAAATTACAGAGGAGTTGCTGATGCTTTGTTTAGTTTTGATGGAGATAGATGGAGATGGCTTGTTAAATGAGTGAAAAACACCAAATATGATTTTAACTAAATCTAACGAGAGATGCTATAAAGATGGATAAGTCAAGCATTGCAATAGATTTTGGAACTAAAAATCTCCTGAAAATTGTTTTGATGTTTCAACTTGCAGTACTTGGTGTGATTGGATTGGATTTTATAGGACTAAAAATTCCGATTCTCAGAGAAGCTATTTGTTTCATTTATTTAACATTTATACCAGGAATTCTTCTTCTTAGAATTCTTAAATTATATGAATTAGATATAATAGAAAGTATTCTATACTCTGTAGGCATAAGTCTTGCGTTTTTGATGCTCATTGGATCTTTAATGAACAGTTTCTATCCTCTTTTAGGTATTACAAAGCCTATTTCAGAGATTCCATTACTTATTACGATTAGCGTTATCGTTTTTCTTTTATGTTTTATATGTTATTTGCGTGATAAAGATTATTCAACATCTTTTTCTATTAATATAAAGCAAATTCTTTCTCCACCTGTGCTTTCTTTATTATTGCTTCCTTTTTTAGCTATCCTTGGGGCATGTTTATTTAACTTCTATGACACTAACATCCTTCTTCTTATCCTTCTTGGAATTATTTCACTAATTCCTATATTTATTGTAGTTCACAGATGTTCTCTAAATATATATCCACTAATAATATGGGTAGTTTCTATTTCTTTACTATTTCATACTTCTTTAGTGACTATGTTCATATCTAACCATGGCGATGCAGATATGCTTTATTTGTTCGCTTCGGTGGTAAAAACGAGCAATTTTTGGGACGTGACTATTGCCTCCCCCACCAATTCTCTACTTAGTGTTACAATGTTTCTTCCAATTTTTTCAAAAATGACCGACTTGGACCTAATCTGGGTGATGAAAATAATATATCCAGCAGTGTTTTCCTTAGTCCCTGTAGGCTTATTCCATATCTATAATAAACAATTTAGTAAGAGAGCATCCCTGCTTTCGTGTTTCCTTTTCATGTTTACCTTTACATTTTACACGAATATGCCTTTAAATGTTAAAACCGGATTAGCTATCTTTTTTATCGTGGTGTTTGTGATGTTAGCCATGAATAAAGAAATTAACCCCTTGAAAAAGAAGGCGTTACTAATTGTATTTATTTTATCGGTGATAGTTTCGCATTATGGTACATCTTACCTATTTTTGTTATCTATTATTTTTGTATCATTCTTAACTCAGCTTATGCCGATATATAATTCTCACCCTCGTAGGGAGCGTAATACAATAACCCCTATATTTGTTGTTTTGAGTACTGTCTTAGCTTTTTCATGGTATATATATACATCTTCCTCCACGGGTTTTAGTTTGATAGTGGGATTTCTCAATAACTTTATTAATTCACTTTTTGTTGAAGCATTTACAATGGAGCAATTAGCGTTGTCTACAGAACTACCAATTTCTATTGTAATTGCGAGATATTTGTATTTTATTATTTATTTTTTCATAAGCATTGGAATATTTAAATCAACTTACGATATAATATCTCGGAAAGAGGGAAATGACTTCAATCGAGAATTCATGGCGTTTTCGATATTTTTTTATGGAGTTGTTCTCACGGCATTTCTTCCAACTAGAACTTTCTCAATGGTCAGGGTATCGTTTATTTGTTTGATGTTTATAGCTCCATTTTGTGCCATAGGAATTAAATACGTATTTGATATACTTCTGAGGAGTTACAGTTCTGAGAGGTCGGCATTGATATTCTTCTCCGCAATCTTGACGATTTTACTATTATTTAGCTCGGGGGTCGTTTCTGAAGGTATACTTAAAGGTGATGACTTCTCCTTTAACAAACTTATAGTAAATGAAGCGAGGGCAGGAAATATTGAGAATCCGCATTTCATTTACGAATATAGTAGAATCTATAACCAACAAGATATTATTTCGGCAAAATGGTTGTTAGCCAAATTCGATGTAAAAGAACGCGAACACAGAGTATATGTTGATTTATTTGGTGGAAATATCTTTAGTATTTGTAGCAACACAACTCATAGAAAAAAACTATCTTGCTTTGACTTGAGAAGAGCTCCTATACTTCCAGGATCCTATATTTATTTGCGATACTATGCAAATATTAGGGGATTAACAGTAGTAAGGGGCGAACAGGGACTTGTTATGAAAAACATCGGCGAGATACTGACATATGGTCGTGTACCTGTTAAAAACAAGATTTACACAAACGGCGATTGTGTTATATTATATGTGGATTAACCTAATCACTTGGAGAAAACGCTGTATCTCAGGGTATGCTATTTGCCTTAAGAGGGTTTTAAGCGCGGAGTCGAACCTCGCTTCAAAGGCGAAATCATAACACTCACTATTTAAGCATATATCAAGTGCTTTTGAAATTCCTCTAACCCTCAAGATTCCTTTCTTACCTTTTTCTAATAACCGCAAAAAGCGATAGTTCATTCCAAAATACTGCCCGTATTTCTTTTGAACTAATTTTATCTCTTCGTCTAATTTTTCACGCTGAGAAACCGTCTTAGCTGTAGTATGGTGTCTATTGCATGCCAGTATTTTAGCTACATACTTAAATTTGAAACCTTTTCCAATTAATCTTAACCATAATTCATAATCCATCGCATAATGAAGATCAATATCAAGCATAATATAGCTAATATTATTTCTTTTGAAGAATGTAGCAGGTTGTCCAATCTGATTCAATATGCGTAATCGATTATAACTGGTAGGTGCGTGGGCTATCACCGTTAGAATTACATTATTATAGTTTATAATAGCGGTATCTCCATAAATTACATCAACACTAGGATTCTTTTCAAACTTCTCCACAACATACGAAATTACATCCCTCGTAAAATAAACATCGTCTGAATTAAGCCATCCAATAATCTCCCCTTTTGCCATTCTGAAACCCTTATTCACCGCATCCGACTGCCCTTCATCAGGCTCTGAAATCCATCTTAGATTGTATTCATTCTCATACTTTCTTAAGATTTCCAGCGTATTATCGGTTGAACCACCATCCACTATTA
>JAGGXT010000112.1 GCA_021162905.1 Candidatus Odinarchaeota archaeon
ATGTTATAGGAGATATATGTATAGTAGAGATGAATGAAGAAATTTGGCCATATCGAGAAATAATAGGCCGAACAATTGTTGAACAATTTAAAAATATAAAATCTGTTTATGCAAAGGGAGGAAAAGTATCTGGCAATATTAGAGTACGGCCATTAATACATGTATACGGTGAGAAAAAGACTTTGACTATTCATAGAGAGAATAATTGTATTTTCTATGTTGATGTTGAAAAAGTATACTTTAGTCCACGATTAGCCACAGAGCATATGAGAGTTGCTAAGCAAGTTAAAGATGGTGAGATAATTGTTGATATGTTTGCAGGAGTTGGACCTTTTTCGATTTTAATAGCCAAAATGGCTAACGCAAAGATATACGCTATTGATAAAAATCCTTCAGCCATAGAGCTCCTAAAAAGAAATATTCAAATAAACAAACTCAAGGGGACCGTTATTCCAATATTAGGAGATGCTAGGGATGTTATAAGAAAACAGTTGGAGAAAAATGTAGCAGATAGAGTTATCATGAATCTCCCACTAAGTGCTGATAAATTTTTAGATGTTGCATTTTACGCATTGAAAAACGAGGGGATTATTCATTTTTACACTGTAAAGAGAGAAAATGAACCCTACGATAGAATTTTTGATTTTCTAAAAAGCAAAGCAGAAGAAGAGGGATATAAACTAGAAAGAGTATTAACATGCAGAAAAGTAAAAGAAATTGCACCTCATGAATTTCAGATTGTTGTAGATTGTTTTTTCAAGCTTAAATAATCTTTAACTGGATTCTACAATGATTGTTATTTTGACGGTAACCTTTGGATTTTTAAGCATTTTAATAAGTCCTCTATTGAGATCTATCGCTGCTTTATCAGCTTTTATCATCAAAGTTCTTGGGCAAATATAAGTTGATTTTCTACAAACAATATCTGTAGGGTGAGAGAGTGAAAGGTCTGGGTGACCGAATCCTTTAATGGTTTCAAATATATCTCCTACTTTAATTATCATCTTCACTATAGAATCTCTTTTCCGAATAGCTTTTTTAATATCATTGGGTATGTCTTTTATTCCACACTCAGAATTAACAGCAATTATACAATCGCCTCGGCGGGTTAAGTGACTCTCCTTTGTTATTTCTAAAGTAGTCTTATGAGTTGCTAAGATATTATAGTGACCTCTTGCATAGAAAGTAAATGATAGCATAACAATCACTTTTTATAGACATTTTATATCAAATATGAATAGGTGTAAGAACTTGAAATCTTTTACTGAGGAAAAGAAAAGAATAGTAAAATATCTAAAACGTGCTGGGTTTGTGAGAAGTGATAGAGTTATTAATGCATTTCTAAAGGTGCCCCGCGAAGAATTTGTTCGTCCAGAATATAGAAAACATGCTTATGATGATACACCTCTTCCTATAGGATGTGGGCAAACAATTTCGGCAATACATATGGTTCTTATGATGTGTGAATATCTAGATTTAAAACCAGGGCATAAAGTTTTAGAGGTGGGTACTGGATCTGGTTACCATGCAGCAATTATTGCGGAGCTAATTACAAGTGAAGATGGTAAGATAAAAGGGCACGTTTATACTATTGAGAGAATACCTGAATTGGCAAAATTTGCAACTGAAAATCTAAAAAGGACAAAGTATGATGATAGAGTAACTATAATTGTAGGTGATGGAACCTTAGGATATCCCGAAAAGGCGCCGTATGATAGAATTTGTGTAACTGCTGCTGGACCAGATGTTCCAAAACCGCTTATTGAACAATTAAAGAATGGAGGAAAATTATTAATTCCTATAGGAGCTCAATTTTACTGGCAAGAGCTCTATCTAATTGAAAAAGATTTGGAAGGAAAAATTAAGAGAAAAAATTTAGGTGGAGTTGCTTTCGTTCCGCTCATCGGGAAATATGGCTGGAATTCAGAGGGGTGAGTATATTTTGGGTGTTAAGTTAAAAGATTTAATATCACCAAAAATTATCAGTTTTGATGATTTAACTAACAAGTATATTGCAATAGATGCATTAAATGCAATATACCAATTTATGGCAATAATAAGACAACCAGATGGCACACCTTTGATGGATAAGGAAGGAAACGTAACAAGTCATTTTAGCGGACTATTTTATAGAACAATTAACCTGATAGAATTTGGAATACGACCAGTTTATGTTTTTGATGGAAAACCGCCAGAGCTAAAATTACAGACTATTCAAAAACGAAGTGAAATAAGAGAGCAAGCAAGAGAAAAATGGCTTGAGGCATTACATCGAGGAGATATTGTTGCAGCAAGAAAATATGCCCAAGCAGCCATAGAAATTAATGAAATGGTAATACTTGAAAGCAAAGAATTGCTAGATGCTATGGGCGTACCTTATGTACAAGCACCATCTGAAGGAGAGGCACAGGCTGCATATATGGTAAGAAAAAATGACGTTTGGGCGTCGGCAAGTCAAGATTATGATTCATTACTTTTTGGATCCCTAAGACTTGTTAGGAATTTAACTCTAAGGAAGAAAAGAAAAGTTGCTGGTAAAGAGGAATTAAAGGAAGTAGATTTAGAATTATTAATACTCGATGATATTCTAAAGAACTTGGGAATTACACGAGAGCAGTTAGTAGACATTGCAATTCTAATAGGAACAGACTATAACGAGGGAATAAAAGGTATTGGGCCGAAAAAGGCCTATAATCTAATTAAAAAGTATAGTTCTTTAGAGAGAATAGCTAAATTAAGAATAATCGAGATAGGTGACATTCCCGTAGATGAGATAAGAAAAATCTTCTTGAACCCAGAAGTTACAGATGATTATAAAATAGACTGGAAAGCACCAAATCCAGAGAAGATAAAGGAAATATTAGTTGAAAGACATGACTTTTCAACAAGTAGGGTTGAAAAAGGTATTGAAAGGTTGCAGACTGCTTATGAAAAAACTAAACAAGCAAGCCTAGAAAGCTGGTTTGGTTAGCGACAAACTTGTTATCTAATATGGCTATAAATTTTGCGTTATCTAGCTATTCCTATTTCATATATTTTAATTTAATGTTCCCAAGCATATTTTAAATATAAATACTGTTGCTATCTGATCTTTCTCTTTCTATAAGTTTTTGCTGTTGATCAATTATTGCTTGAATCTCTCTTTCTATTTCTTTAGCATCTTCTAACAATTGTTTTGTATCTAAAGTTATGTTATATATTTTTGATAAAGCGGATATTGCAACTGCTGCAGCTCGTGGATCAGGACGCCCTCTCTCTGCATAAGCTAGGAGGGCATATGCTGGAAAATTATAAATTTCAAAGTAACTTAAAATTAGTGCAAGAGGACCGTATATACCTAAATTTTCATCTAGAAAGTTATAATTAAGTTTTTTAGCTCTTTCTATTGCAGAAGACGTGCTAACGATTTTTAGATCGTCATCATCTTTAAATTCATTATCCAGACCGCCAATTAAAATGGCTTCTTTAAATTGATTTTTTATTACCCACTTAGCTAATCCATATGTTATTAAATTCCATTCCATTTTCTGCAATGGAACACGCTCTATAAAAATTATAAATGAATCCAATTGATAAAGCTCATATGGCGTTAAGATCCCTTGCTTCCCCATATAAGCAGAGGGTGACATGAACTTCGTTTCCACAAAACCTATCCTTTTTGCATTACAGAAATCAACTAGATGCTTTGTAGCAATGTATCCAACTTGCCCTATATGACTACGAAAACCAGTAATGAAAATTTTATTTTTAAAATCAACTTTTTCGATGAGCCTAATTTTCATTTTTGACAAAGACTTCACCTCAGTTAGATAAATTTACATTTTTGATAGAATTAAAATTCTGGCTTTTAAATTTTCTTAGGATTTCAGTACTTCTGCATTATTTTCGAAATGAATACGCTCCTAGACACCAAGATTCGCTTGGTCCTTATAAAATTCGGAATCTCCAATAAAAAATAATTTTTCGCAGCCAATACGGATTCCCACCTATGGTGCGGAAGTACTGAATTTTAATTTTATTAGAAAAGAAAACTTACAATGTGTGTTATTAATTCATATACGCCAAGGAAAGCTAATCCTAGAAAAATAGCAATAGGCAGACCTGGCAACATTTTCTCTCGCTGAAGAAAATAAAATGTTAACATACTTCCTATTAATACCCCTAAAAGTGAGGCAAATGCTTCTATCAAACCAAAGTATACAGTTATATGAGAAACTAATAGTGTGTAGAAAACGAGATCTCCTAGTCCTAGCTGCCAATTACTGGCTGTGTATCCAAGAAAAGGTAATTCTTCTTCGCCCTCTTTTGAATCAATAATATTAATAATTGTTTTTATAGGGCCTTTTTTAACAGCAAAGATATCATATAATGACATACCGATTAATATTGCAATAACGGACCATGTTGGGATATTAAATCCTAAAAAGAAACCAAGGATGCTCCCTAAAAAGATCATTATAATATTTCGGATTTCTAGGGGGATTTTGGAGGATACTGCACTTAATGAAATTATAGTACTCAATATTAAGGAAGAAAATAAGTATATAAC
>JAGGXT010000320.1 GCA_021162905.1 Candidatus Odinarchaeota archaeon
CCCTAGTTCTTTGGCTTATTGGAATACCCTTATTATTATATGTATCTCCATATCAAATTAAGAGTTTTAAAGATGATAACCTTAAAGATATTATCACGCCAAAAAAAATACATACTTATGATAATAATCTTGTTCACTTTAAATATAGAGATCCAAATTCAACTAACAGTTATTTAATACTAAAAATTAAACACGGTATATCAAAATACCTTGTTGCTAATATGCTATTTGAACTTTTTTCCAATAATATAAAAATAATCAGGATATATGACAGGCTGCCATTCATTTTAATTAAAGTAAATACTATCTATGAATTAGAAAAGCTATCTAATTTGCCATACATTGACAATCTTTATTTTGATAAATTATTTCGCATAACATGGCCTTCTTTCGATACGAAACAATTTTCTGTTTGGGCGAATGCTGTTTCAACAATCGATGTCCCAAAATTGTGGGAAAAAGGTTTTTTGGGCGACAATATTACAATTGCAATTCTAGATACTGGTGTTGACTCGTCACATCCTGATCTGGATGATTTAGACGATAATGAATCAACTCCTGACTACAAGATAATTGGATTTAAAGATTTTATAAATGGGCGAGACGACTTAAATTTATCCGATGGTATTGATGCTTATGACGATAACGGCCATGGTACTGCTGTTGCGGGTATTATTAGTGGAACAGGCTTTGCATCAAATGGAACATACAAAGGGGTGGCTCCTCATTCTAAAATCCTAGCAATTAAAGTAGTAGATTCTGAGGGAAATGGCAATATTTCTGATCTATTAAGTGGTATTGATTTTGCAATGAAAAGAAATGTAAATGTTTTATCTATGTCTTTAGGTGCACCTGAAACTAAATCAGATCCTATATTAGAAGCTGTATCTCTTGCTGTTTCTTCTGGAATAGTTGTAGTTGCAGCAGCTGGGAACGATGGACCATACTTTGGAACAGTAAATTCTCCAGGTATTGCTCCAGCATCTATCACAGTTGCAGCTAGCTTTGGCAACATAACCCTTGCTAGCTGGAGTAGCCGTGGCCCCACAATTTTAACTCATTATGCAAAACCAGATATCACAGCTCCTGGTGTAAACGTAATAACCACAAGGGCTAAGGAGACTCTGTATCTCAAACCAATTGATAAAGATAGATATTATACTTTATTCAGTGGAACAAGTGCCGCTACGCCATTTGTTAGTGGTGTTGTAGCGCTTCTTCTTCAAGCTTATCCCTCCTCCTCCCCTCTCAAGATAAAAATCGCATTGGTAAAAACAGCTAAATCCTTGGGATTTTCTTGGGTTGAAGAAGGAGCTGGACTGGTAAATGCTAGTGCAGCTTTTGAATATTTATCAAAACCATCATCTATATTCGTTCAAACATTTCCAGAAAATTTAGAAATCAGTTATATACTTCCTGAAGTGGGATACGGCCCAATAAATGTATTAATTGGCATTTATGAAAACGTATCATCAATTACATATACCCTAACTGGAAACATATCACAGCTTTATGATTACTCTCAAATCTCATACATTGGAAATGGTTATTATGCTATTAATAGTACATTTAACAAAAAGGTTACTACTGATCTTATAGGAACTTTCATCGGGAACTTTACTATAGCCATTAATGGAACAATTTATGTTAATAGCATTATAAAAATACACATAAACCCATATGGTGGCAGAGTTGTTTGGGATCTTTATCATCAATCGCAAATGGATAGTGATTCTCCCGAGCCCATATTTATTGATGCTTTTTCAAGATTGGATATGAGCGTTGAGGTGTACAATAATCCTATTGATGATGAAGTCCTTCAATTTACGGATGTATTAGTTATTAATGATATAGAACAATCTTTTACATCGCTTGAGATAAATAAGATAATTGACTGGGTAAATGAGGGTGGAACATTAATAGTGATGACTGGATTTTATAATGAAACCAGTGGAGAAGCGGCGTTTGCTTTTGAATCATTAAATGAACTGCTTAATTATTTTGGAATCGAGATTAAAAATAAATCAATTGGAGTTGGCAATTATACGCTTGAAGGGAAATCCTATGGTATTGGCTATGGTGGATATGTAGTTGACTCTCAGCTTACAAAAAATGTTTCATCATTATATGTAGTTTTAGGTACGGCTCTTGGAATTAAAGATCCGAATAAAGCACAAGGACTGGTATATATTAATGATGAAGATGTTCTAGTCGCAGTAGCTTATAGTGGAAAAGGCCGTGTAATCGCATTAGGGGATGATAATTTATTCTGGGATGACATTGTATATGCCTCTTTCTTAAGAAATGATAGCAATTTTGCATTGCTTAAAAATATTGCCAGCTTTTCTATACCAAACCGCCCAGTAATATATGACTTCGCAATTGCTCAAGCAAACAATGGATATCTCATAAACTTTCAAACATTTAGCAAAGTAGGTATCAAGCAAGTTACTCTCGCAATTCTTAACTTTGACGGTAGTTGGGATAATAAGACACTAACTTCTGATAACGGCTTCTCTTACGCTTCAGCAATTCCAGACTCCATATTCAGTTATGATGTATTTATTGTAATAACAGACTACAATGAGTCATCAAGAATTATACACCTTAGGCTCGAGAGCTTATTATCTCTTCCTCTTCTAATAATCTTAATAGCGATTGGGCTAATGCTAATAGGGGTTGCAATCTTTATGCATCGAAGAAGAGAAAAACCGCCACCATACTTTTATTATGATCCCCAATATTTGTTTGGTCCACCTCCATAACTTTAAGAAATATTTAAAATCAGAGGTTTAAAATTCAAAGAAACAGCAGATGTATTATAAATTTTAATATTCTCTCTTTTTACATGACTTTTTTTTACTATGCTATGTGTATGTGAGTGAAAAATATAATTCACATCATATAATTTAGCTATTTCAAAAAACATGAAGCTTCCAGCCTTTGAAATAAGAGGATCTCCTTCAACTGTTTCCTTAATGGGGCTAAAGTGCATTATAACAATCTTTATTTCGCAGTCATTAATTTCTCTTAATGCGGCTCTAAGCTTTTTTGCCTCATTTCTCGTCATTATAATATCAGCTGGTGATGGTGTTATATCTGCATCACTAAAACTAAAATCATACCATCCCATGATCCCAGCTATGCCTATCCTCTTTAAATTGCTTTTTAAAATAAATGAATCGCCATCTAACAGTAATAGCTTTTTAGGATTTCTAAAAAATCTTTTTACTTCGATAGAAAACCATTTATCATGATTCCCACGAACAGCAATCTTATAGTTTACTTTTAAATCAAATATAGGTTTCAAGTAACGAACTGCCTCACGATACTCTCTCCCCCAAGCCAAATCTCCTGTTATTAAAAAAACATCTGGCTTTTCATCTTCAATATGTCTTCTGATAATAGTGAAATATCCTTCAGGATAATAGTCAGACTTAGGTAAATGCAAATCCCCAATTATTGCAAATTTCATATTTATGACTCCTCAAGTTTAAAGCTAGCTAAAGTTTCATATATTGGCCCTTTTGGAGTGAGTGTGCTCTTTTTTAACCTAAATTCAGTTACTTTTATTTTACCTATCTTAATATCTTGATTGTCCAATAAAAATTTGACAATCTTTTCTTTATTGCGGCTGCTTTTCACTCTGCAAATTGTTAAATGTGGTGTAAATGGACGTGCTTCTCTAGGAAATCTTAATTTTGAAAGAGCATTATTGACTTGTTTAGCTAAAGACACTAAATGCTCGCCTCCTGTTTTAGCTCCTACCCAAATAACATTGATTCTTCTTAAGTTTGGAAAGCTTCCAATACCTCCAATTTCAACTTCAAAAGACTTTGCTGTAATCCCTGAGAGAGCATCACTTATTTCATTTATTAGTCCCTCGTTTATGTTACCTAGAAATTTTAATGTATAATGCAAATTCTGAGGCTCTACAAATTTTGCATCTATCCCTAGCTCTTTCAGAGACTCCTGAATGCTCACTATTTTTCCTACCACAAGAGGCTCCTCTATATCAATCGAGATAAATGTCCTTATACTCATGCTTTCACCACATACTATTATTAGACAAATTAAAAAGTAATAATCATATTTTTATTTTTAGTGATATACATGACTATCTTCGAGAAAGAGAAAAAACGAACAA